>PMUF01000652.1 GCA_003167015.1 Chitinophagaceae bacterium
GCGTCCTGATCTGCTCGACAGAGACGGGAGGCGTCTGTTCCTTGACACGGTAAAACTCTACCAGTTCTTTCGCCTGGTGAATGGCATCCGAGCCACCCTTAACGGCTATGTATCCCATAAATAGTGTGTTGAATGTTTATTTCACCAGCCCCACCTCACCAGCGCACCCGGCTGCTGCGCGGTATACACGCGATCCTTCCCGTCGGATCGGTCAGCACCAGGTCGATGCCCAGCGGAAATTCCGCATTGATCGTCACCAACGCCTCCAATAATGCAGTGTTGAGCCCGGCTACCGATAGTTGACGCTCACCGTCTACCCCCGGCCCCGACAACGTCAGCACCAGCCCGTTCTCACCTCCCAGTTCCTCTGCTGCCGCAATCACCGTAGCGCTGTTCTCCGGATAAGGCAACGTACCTGTCTTCAGCCGGTAAAGGATCTCCGCAGCTGCTGTCCCGTCAAGATAGACATAGTCGGCCTCCTCCGCCTCCGCAGGCCTCGCGGAAGTATTCACCAGCAGATAAAGACTCACATCCTCCGCTGACGGGCCGTCTACATAAAAGGATACATCGGAATTCAGCAGGGCAAAACCCACCAACGCCCCGGCGGCATGAATACCCTGCGGCGTCGTCAGCTCCGGACTGGGCATGACATTGATCTTGCCGGGCCGCGCCATGCTATCCAGCACCAGCCGGTAATGCGCCTGCGCATCGAAAATTTCGTCGTATTGTATTTCTCTTTGCATCGGATTTCGTTAAAAATATTTCTAAATATAATTTTTAACTCAACGTTAGCTAATGTCTGTCCACTCCGGCCTTTAGGCCTCGTGGACGGACCGGGTTCCACCCGGTCTTAGTCTTGTTCCATCAGTTTAAAATCTACTTTTGTCCGCTGGATCAGGTTATATTCCAGCCGCTGCCGGTCGGCAATCAGCACCGCCTGCCCTTCGAGGAAGGCGCGTACCCGGGAAGAATGAGGACCATCCGATAACAGCAACGCATCGATGACCGCCATACAATAACATCTTACCGGCTCATCGCCCATACAAAGACCATAGCCGGCCTGTCCGTCGACCTGCACTTCGCAGTCCGTGACAAGGACTTCCCCCAGATAAAAAGGTTGTGCTTCCACCGAATCTTCGGCTCTGACCATCGTCATACACACCGCCGGCTGGCGGATGATCTGTACCGTGTGATGAGATTCCAGTTCCCTGACAAATGCCTCGAGAGCATCGAGAGTACACTCGCATAATAAATAATCGTTCTGCTCCATCGTATGTCCGTTTCAGTAAATGTAGCAGCCGATTATTTGGGAATGATTAGGATGCAGGTACACTTTTGTTAGTTGATTATGTCGCAACAGTCGTTTTGCAATATGACAACGACCGCCTAACAAAAGGCTAATACAACAGGATTTACAAGGCTTTTTCATTCAGCCGGTATCCGACCGACCTCACCGTCTCGATGCCGTCCTTGAAGCGGCCCAGCTTCTTTCGCAGCCCGGCAATCTGCACGTCTACCGAACGCTCAGCGGCGAAATAATCCATGCCGTTAATCCGCTCCATGATCAGGTTTCGCGAAAAGACCTTGCCCGGCTGCCGCGCCAGCAGTTCCAGCAGACGGAATTCTACAATGGTCAGATCCAGCGGCTCATCCTCGAGACTGACCGTGTAACTGGCCAGGTCCAGTTTCAACCTGCCCCGGACAATTGACTCCTTATTATTATTATTGGGGTCACGGCTCATCTGCGCAATGAGCTCTCCCGCCTTCCGCCGCAGGATCTTTTTGACGCGGGTCAGCATCTCTTTTATCCTGATAGGTTTGGGGATGTACTCTTCCGCCCCTACCTCCAGCGCCGTCACCACATCGATCTCATCCGACTTACCCGTCAGCATCACCACCGGGATATCCTGCGTGGAAGGATTGTGCTTCAGGTTCCGGCATAGGTCCAACCCATCCATTTCCGGTAACATCCAATCCGTAATGACCATATCGGTGTTCTCCGCCGTCACATATTTCAACGCATCCACCGCGTTAAAAAAGGCCTTTACTTCGTATCCCTCCGACAGGAGATTGAACTTTAAAAGCTCCAGTGTGTCGTGATGATCGTCGATGACAATCAGCCTGTATTTTTTCATGACACTATTTTAGGCATCGAATGTGACGCAATTGCTAGGGGAATGTTAAATGAGCAATAATTCGTTGAAATACCCCCTCTATAGTGCATTTTCTTCACCATTCCTTCATATTCAGCACACATTCCGCTAATATTTCCCCAATCACAAAGGAATAATTATTCCCTAATCAAATCCCAATCAAATACGAATGCGGGCAGCGCAATTTCGTGTCGGAATGAACATCACCCTGCTGACAATCAACACCTGGAAATGTGACGGAGACTATTATCCCAGGATGGAATGGTTGGCAATAGAACTGAAAGCATCCGGCGCCCGCATCATCCTATGCCAGGAATGTTTCCGGACAGCGGACGGCAAAGTGGACACATTGAGTTACCTCTCCCGCGAATTGAATATGCCGGGTTATTTCGTACCGTGTCGCAGGAAGTCACGCATGTTCGGCGGTATCGCCACCGACAGTTTTTCGGGCCTGGGAATCATGACGGATCTGCCCATGACCAGCCAGATGGTCATCGATCTGCCGTCCAGTCCCGCCGATGGCGGAAGATCGGCTCAGTTGCTGACGCTTGACGTAGGTGACGGCCTGTCCATAATGATAGCCAACGTACACCTGACCCACCTGCAGAACGGCGAAGCCCTCCGGGTCAGGCAATTGGAGAAAGTGCTTTCCTGCATGACCGGACCAGAGGCATCGTACCGGATCATAGGTGGTGATTTCAATGCC
>PMUF01000478.1 GCA_003167015.1 Chitinophagaceae bacterium
AACGAGGTATCGCCGAGCGGCCGTGCCGTGCTAAACTGATTGTATTGAACCAGACTGCCGGTGGGGACCAGCCGATCGTCGAATTCCACCATGGCATCCGAATGGAACTGCAGCTCCCAGCTATTGGCCTTTCCGCCGAGCCGAAAATACGGGTGCCAGCCGTCGGCCATTGGAATAGTAGTCTTATCCAGGTTGGTCACAGCCGTTATCACTTCCAACACGCTGTCAGGATGCAGGATATACCTTACCTGGCAGTCATAATCGAAGGGGTAGCCCTCATCCTCTTTCTTATAGGTATATTCCAGCACTATGGCGCCGTACGTTTCGCCTCCGGTCTCTTCGAGGACGGTGAAAGGCTTATCGAACAGCAGGCCGTGGATGGCATTGCCATCGGAAAAAAGACGACGGAACTGGTATTCCTTATCCTCAAAGCGGTACTTACCTTCCTGTATCCTGCAGGCAAAGGGAGAAAGCTTGGCGCTCTTGAACGATCGTGTCATTTCTGCCTTCAACCCTGCCAGATCGGGATAGCTGTTGATGACATTGACATCCGAGCCATCCCGGCCGCGAACGGTAAAAAAATGCAGCATTGCCCCAAATGCGGGCAGAATACCGATCTCCGTTCCATTGCTTTCGTCATGTATACTTACCCCGTCCAGGTCGTTTTGTGTAGTGTGCCGAATGGTAAAACTCATCGTGGTTAAGATTTGTAATGGGTGAAAATTCTCTCCGCCAATTCGGCCATCCGGATCTTCAGGGCAGAAGGAGATTCAATACTGACCTTGTCGGTGTGCATCAATAACCAAAGACTGAAATATCGAAGGGAGGACGTGAGGAATTTCATCCTGAAACAGGTCTCCAGCTCTTCTTCGGAAACGAAACCATGCAGGTATTTCTGTTCCTGCAGGTATTTCACCGCCGTTTTGTCGATATGAATAATCACTTCTTCCAGATCGGCAGTCTGCCTGAGCTTATCGATATATTCCCGGATAGAGGGATGGGAAGAAGGATCGAAGAAGGTATCTTCCAGCGTGACGCTGAGCATGCGGCTCATGCGGAAATCGCGGTAGTCGGTGCGCAGATGGCACCAGCCGATGAGATGCCAGGCAGACCCGTAATGCACGAGGCCGATAGGCTCGACCTTTCGCATGGTGATCTCTTCCTTCAGATTGGAGCGATAACGTAGCTGGACGATCCTTTTATGAACGACGGCCTGCTGAAGCAGCGATAAATGCTGTGACGGGGAATCGGTGTCGGGGGAATAACGGGACAGGATCTCGACGTGCTCGGTCAGTTTGTCCACATACTCTTTGTCCGGCGACCGCAGCACTGCCTTGATCTTGAACAGGGCGACGTTGAAATGCTTCCTGACCGATCCATCGGTGAATTGCTCTGCCAGCTTGGCACCCAGCAGCAGGGCGCTGGCCTCTTCCTGGGTGAACATGACCGGAGGAAGACGATAGCCTTCCATGATCGTATAGCCCGTGCCGGCCTCGCCGATAACCGGCACGCCGGATTCGTCCAGGGCTTTAACGTCCCGGTAGACTGTGCGGAGGCTGATATTAAAGCGATCGGCCATTTCCTGGGCCGTCACTTTTTTCTTGCTCTGCAAATGCGTTAGGATGGCATGTAGCCTGTCGATCCGATTCATTCCCTGATCAATACTATTTTTTTCAAAAATGCATTACGGCCCTTCTTCGTTTTGGAATCAAACAAGTAATTTTCAAGCACTATCCTGATCCTGGCACTATCTTCGTCGCGGCTTTGCTGGTAATACAGGGGCAGGATTTGAAAATTTTCCTTCGTATAATAGTCGCCTATCTTTTTATCATCGATGAATACTCCCAGTTTTGCAAAATCGTCTTTGACTTTGGTACCTTTGCTTTCCACCCCTATCATGTAATTGCCTTTTTTCAAAGGTAATCTATTGCTGGTCTCAAAAGTCCCGGGCTGGAAGTCGCCTGCGGCGACCTCAATGACTGAATCCTTCGCCATATAAAGTTCCGCAAAAGCGTCGAAATAATCGACGGCCAGGGTAAGGACATATTGTGAATCCAGCGCCGCCCTTGTAGTCGAATCAAGGTACTGATCTCTGCTGTGAACATCCACCAGCCAGAATCCTCCGGCGTCATACCGGGAACTGCTCTTTTTCAGGACAGCATCGATATTGGCCTTTCTCGGGCCGCCGATAAGGGGTCCGGTATAGCCGGATTTCAGGATGTAATAATCCAGCTGCCAATCGATCCCATCGCTGAAAATGGGGAATTTGCCCGTCTTCTCCGTCGTGGCAAAGCTGGTCGCTTCCCTGAGCTGCATCTTATGCACCGATGAATAGAACTTGTTATCTATCACCACATTCGTAAAAGAGAAGATGACCAGAAAAATCACCACGATCATCCTGACCAGCTTAAAGGGAATGAGCATTACACCATAGGCAATGGACACCAGTAGGAGAGGAAGAACGACGATAGTATATCGGGGAAACAGCATTGAAAAATTAAACCGGCTGCGGATATAGGGAAGTACGAAAACAAACAGCGCGGCGGAAAGCACCAACAGCAGGCATAGGATGGCAGGATTGTTCTTACAATCGGCCCACGCCTTCCGGCGGGAGATCACGACCTTGATGAGAACAAAGGAGAGGAGGACCAGGATCACCGGGATCAGGAGATGATTGTCGTTCCCGAAATAGTCCTTGAAATACTCTATGAAAAAGTCACCGGCGACCGGCGGATTCCAGAAGGATTTCATGGCGCCCATCTTCATCAGCTGAGGCACCCACGGCAGATAAAGCAACGCGATGACCACTCCGCTGATGGCAAAGTTCTTCAGATAGGCCTTCCTGTCTTTGTCAACCACTACCAGGATGCCTGCCAGGAAGAATTGCGAGGCCACGATGAATATCCCGTAATAATGAGAATAGGCCGTCATGGCCGCAAACAAAGTATACAGCCATCGATCGCGGGGGCGCTGCCACCTGATCAGGCGGATGAAATAAACATAGGAAAGGGCCGATGCCAGGAATACCAGGATATAATCGCGTATCTCCTGGGAATACAGGAGATCATAATAGTTGACGCACGTGATGGCGGCGGCTATGAGGCCCAGCGTACTATTGAATATTTCCTTGCCCAGCAGGTAGACGGCCCAAACACTGAGAACGCCGAATATGGCGGGGAGTACCCTCCCCACGAATTCCGGGTCGTTACCGGTCTTGAAAATCGTCAGAAAACATCTTTCCAGGATATAGAACAGCGGCGGATGCTGATCCCAGCTAAGATACAGGAACATCTGCTTCCAGGTTGAAATGAAAGGGTCTGCCTGCTTCATGGATTGGACCTCATCCAACCAAAGGCTTTCATGGTCGAGCCGATAAAACCGAAGGACAAATGCTGCGATCAGGATGACCAGCAGCAATAGGTTGACCCTTTTCCTGTACCATTTTTCCATTACTGCGCCTTTATAAAATCGATCTTCTGCAGAAAGAGGTTCCGGTCGTTCCCGGTCCTGGCATCCATGAAGTCATTGTCGTACCCTATAGTCACCCGGACACTATCGGTGCGTGCCTGGTGATAGGGGAACATTACATCCTCATTGGCGTCCGTCGCATAGTACTCACCGACCTTCGTCCCATTAACGGATACGATGACATGCGGATAGACGTGCAATGCAGGCGTACCTCTCGCCAAGATGGACATCCTATAGTCGCCGGCCTGCAAGATTATCGGATTGCTGGTGACGAAGCCGCCCCAGATTGCCACCACCTTGCCGCCGATATCGGCTATGTCAGCCGGCGGGAAATCTTCCGTAGTTACCTGGCTGGGAATGATTTTCTTCGAAAGATACAACTGAGCCCAGGAGTCGAGCCACCGGCGTTCTTTTTGCAAAACGAATTTCTTTTTAAGGGCTGCTTGCAGGTCGGGGTTCAGGAAAGCGGAGGGTTCGCCGGCTCCATGCGCATCAAAAAGCCAGAATCCATCCACCGCATATTTACCTGTACTGTCGCGGATGATTGCATTGATGACATCCGCCCTGGGTTGGCCAAATTGCTCTCCTTTCACCGCAAATTTCTGAAGGTAATACCTTTCCTGCCACATGATCCGGTCATTGACCACAGGATAGCGGCTTTCGTTGGAGTCGGCTGCAATAAATGCAGTCATTTCCCGGAATTGGGTCTTATGCATCACCCTATACATCTGGTTGGTCGCCCCGATAAACACCGCGGACCATCCTACAAACACGAGGAGTACTACCAGTCTCGCCCATGCGTTCCCAATCAGCTGTATGCCATAGGCAGCGGCAGCCAGGTAGACAGGCAGCACAATAATTTCATAGCGATCCCAAAGTATGGGAAGTATCAGCGCCGAGCGGAGATACGGCAGGGCAGAGGAAATAAAAAGGACAACGGCAAATACAATGAAGCTCAAGGTAAGAGGCGAATCTGTCGGCGATTTCAGTTTCGGCTCTCCATTGCGGAATACGTTCATCAGGTAAACCAACAGCGACACGCCGATAATAATTTGCAGGAACGGGGAGTTTCCAAAAAAAGAGCCGAAGAATTCGGTCACGAAATTCTCACTTACCGAACTGATCCAGGAGGTCCTCATCGCATTTACTTTCAACATCCTGGGGAGCCAGGCAGAAAAGCAGACAGCAATGATCAGCCAGCTGATGGCAAACCGTTTCAGGTAAACTTTTCTATCCGCCGCAACCCAGTACAACAGAAAAGCGATGGCAAATTCCGAAATGACGAGGAAGGTGCCGAAATAATGCGTGTACATGGTCAGCGTTGCAAACAAGGCAAAAAACCACATATCGCGCTTACTGTTGGTTTTGATAAGCCTGATCAGGAAGACCAGGGAAAGTGTGACAACCAGGAACAGCTGACTGTATGGCCTGGCTTCCCGGGAATAGTAGATGGCGAAATAATTGACACAGGTCAGTGAAGCGGCAATCAATCCCAGGTTCCTGTTGAGTATTTCCTTTCCAAGCCGGTACATCGCCCAGACCCCCGCCACTCCTGCCACGGCGGGCCATAGGCGCCCGATGACATCGGAACGTCCGAGGATAGTGAAAACGGCACGTTGGATCAGGAAAAACAAAGGCGGCTGATAGTCGGAAGAGACCAGGAGATCGAACAGGCTGCGCAGGGGAAGGGAAGGATCGGCTTCAATCATGCAATGCAGCTCGTCACACCAGAAGCTCTCATGACCTAATTTGTAAAACCGCAGAACAAAAGCAACAAAAAGGATTATTAAAAGGGGGAGATTTTCTCGTTTTTTCAATGCAGTGAGGAGTTTCATAAGTTAAGTTATTGCATTTTTATAAAATCGATTTTCTGCACGAACAGGTTCCGGTCGTCCCCGGTTTTGGGATCCATCAGGTCATTGTCGTACCCGATGGTCACCCGGACGCTGTCGGAGCCTGCCTGGTGGTAGGGGAAATCTGCATCAAAGGTATCCGCTGCATCGTATTCACCGATTTTCGTCCCATTAACGGAGACGATCATATGCGGATAGACCTTCAATGCCTGCGTAGCCCTTGCCAGGATGCGGATGGAATAGTCACCCGGCGGCAGCGCTACCGGATTGCTGGTGACGAAGCCACCCCAGATCGCCACCACCTTGCCGCCGATATCGGCTATACTGGCCGGCGGAAAATCGGCTGGAGTCATTTCTTTTTCGATCATCTTTTTTGAAAGATACAGTTGTGCCCAGGTGTCGAACCACCTATGCTCTTTTACAAGGATAAAGGAGGAATCCACCTCACTCCTGGTCTTCGGATCCAGGTAAGTCGCCGGATCGGCTGCGTTGTGCGCATCCATCAGCCAAAACCCGCTGGCCTTATATTTCGGAGAACTGCTATGGAGCAGGGAGTCGATGACAGCCGCCTTCGGCTCTTCAAACACCGTACCGCGAAAATTGAATTTATCCATATAATAACGGTTTTGATGTGGCGTCTTTTCATTCAACAAGGGGAATTGACTCTCCATGGAACCGGCCGTGATAAAAGCGGCCAGCTCGCGAAACTGGGTCTTACGCACGGTAGTATAATATTTATTCGTCAGGCCGATATACACCAAAGACCATCCGATGAAGATCCAGAAAACAATGGATTTTACCAGCTTGTCGGCGATAAGCTCAACCCCATAGGCCGCTGCCAGCAGGAAAATAGGCAGCACCACGATCGTATACCTGTCGAAAAGCATCGGAATGGTCAACATTGACCTGATGTAGGGCAGGGCATAGGTGACGACAAGGGAGACAGAAAACAGGACAAAGCTGAATACAAGGGGATCCGAACCATGTTCTCCCGGTTTCCGTCCGTTGCTCCGAAATACGTTGATCACATAAAAGAGCAGGAGCACGACGAGCACCGGTTTGAGGAAATCCGAATTCCCGAAATAGGCGTTAAAAAAATCAAAAACAAACTGCTCGGTGAGATTCGAGATCCAGAAAGTCTTCATCCGGGATAAAATAAGGACAAAAGGTATCCAGGGAATATACCCCACGGCAATGACGAGACCGCTCAGCGCAAAACGTTTCCCGTATAAGGGTTTGTCCTTCGAGGAAAGCCAAAAAATAAAGGCCACGCAGAATTGCGAACAAACTAAAAACATGCCATAGTAATGGCTGTACAAAGTTGCCAGCGCGAACAGGGAATAATACCACATATCGCGACTGCGCAGATTTTTGATCAGCCTGATCAGGAAAATAAAAGAAAGGGCCGCCATCCAAAAAAGAAGGATATAGGGTCTGGCTTCACGGGAATAATATAAATTGTAGTAATTGACGCAGGTAAAAGCGGCAGCGATCAGCCCCAGGTTCTTATTCAGTATTTCTTTTCCTAACAGGTACATCGTCCACACGCTGGCCACACCCGTCAAAGCGGGAAAAAGCCGGGCGGTGACTTCCGATCGGCCGAAGATGCCGAAGATAAAGCGCTCGACAAAAAAGAAAAGGGGCGGATGCTGATCGGAAGTTGCCAGGTAATGTAAAAATTTGCTGAAAGAGACTGTGGGGCCGGTATCGATCATGGTATGGAGCTCATCCAGCCAGAAACTTTCGTAGCCCAGCCTGAAGAATCGCAGGATAAAAGCGGCAACAAGAATAAAAAGCAGAAAAAGGTTCTCTCTTTTTTTCAATAGGTCCAGTGTTCGCATCTAAAATTGATTAGGGATGTATAGCCGTAAAAATAGGGATTAAATTGAATCCGGCGTCAGTTTGGCCGGCTCGACCCAGGCATTATATTCCTTGAGAAGATTGACCAGCTCTTCTACGGCAATGGTCTTGTCCACACCTCTTTTTACGATCTCTTTCCCTTTATAAAGCGTAATCTTACCAGGGCCGCTGCCTACATAGCCAAAATCTGCGTCGGCCATCTCACCGGGGCCATTCACGATACAGCCCATGATAGCGATCTTGACGCCTTTGAGGTGGTGCGTCATCGACCTGATCCTTGCCGTCGTTTCCTGCAGGTCGAACAGGGTGCGGCCGCAGCTCGGGCAGGAGATATATTCCGTGCGGGAGATCCGCGTACGCGTGGCCTGCAGGATGGAAAAGGAAGTGTTGTTGAGGAACTGGTGATTATTCTTTACTTCCAGGTAAGTACGACCGCTGACACGCGTGATGACGAGCTCGTCCGGATCGCTGGTCAGCCAGATACCATCCCCCATCCCATCGAGGAAAAGGGCGCCCGACTCGGTTGCCAAATGGATCAGGCTCTCATCAATGGTCTGATCGGTGCTGGCGACCTTCAAAATCAAAGGCGACTGGATATCGCGGCTCATGAGTTGCATGATAAACCGCCGGACGGATAACATCGGTTGAGGATGGGAGGACGAACAGCACAGCACCACTGTGGGGTCATCCTTACAAGATGCTGCCAGCGCTACGGACGCCGCATCCGCCGTATCGAGCACTACAAAGTTCAGCGTACCGGAGCGTTTGGCGGCCCCGCTATAATCGGCTCCGTGAAAGAGCGGTACATAGCCGGCCCCGGCCGCCAGCGTTGTCCAGGTGGAATGATCGCAGACCGGCGTCAGCGTACCGGGCAGATCGAAGTCGATGATGGCGCTGCCCGTGTAAATCAGGTCAGCCGCGGCGTCCCCGATATTCCATTTGTCACTGGCCGGATCGTAGCTGTAGCCGATGGCCCGGAGATCCTCGCGGGTAATGACGCCGGCCTGGCTGTAATCCGCCATGACGACGGGGACATGATTTCCGCCCACACTACCGACTGACCGCGAGCCCCTTCGTTTGTATTCAAAAGGGGAATAGGGAAGTTTCACGACGGGGGGTATTTCCGGAGACGTCGTCGCGGACCCGGATACGGCGGCCGCGGATACGGCGGACCCGGATACGGCGGACCCGCGCCCTTCATATCTTTTGACGAGGTCCTTGCAAACGGGGATTTCGAATTCGGGGTCTTCGGTCAGGGAGACGCGGATGGTATCCCCGATACCGTCTTCCAGCAGGGTGCCGATACCGATAGCCGATTTGATCCGGCCGTCTTCTCCGTCTCCGGCTTCGGTTACACCCAGGTGCAGGGGATAACAGACACCGAATTCTTCGTCCATTTGTTGGACCAGCAGCCGGTATGCCTGCACCATGACCAGGGGATTGCTGGACTTCATGCTCAACACAATATTGTGATAGCTCTCACCCCGTGCTACCCGAAGGAACTCCATGGCGCTTTCCACCATTCCGATGGGTGTATCTCCATAGCGGCTCATGATGCGGTCGCTGAGGCTGCCATGATTGGTACCGATCCGCATGGCTGTGCCATATTCCTTACAGATCTTCACCAGGGGCGTGAATCTTTCCCGGATGCGGTCGATCTCTTCGATGTATTCGGCATCGGTATATTCGATGTGTTCGAATTTCTTTTTGTCGATATAGTTACCGGGGTTGATCCTTACTTTCTCCACGATACGGGCGGCGATCTCTGCGGCATTCGGGGTGAAATGGATATCCGCTACCAGGGGGGTAGTATATCCCCGGCGGCGTAATTCGTTTTTGATATTCAGCAGGTTTTCCGCCTCGTTCTTACTGGGCGCCGTAATCCTTACCAGCTCGGCCCCGGCCTCGATACAACGGATGGACTGCTCAACCGTAGCCAGGGT
>PMUF01000356.1 GCA_003167015.1 Chitinophagaceae bacterium
ACTGCTCAACCGTAGCCAGGGTGTCCATCGTATCGGTAGTGGTCATCGTCTGTATGCGGATGGGGTGACCATTTCCCAGGACGAGGTCTCCGATTTTGACTTCCAGCGTACGGAGCCGGGAATAACGGGTGAGAGAATTACAATAGAGTTGCATATGTTGGCACCTACCAGTCTTTTTCGGGCTGGTTGGGGGTTTTGACTTTATTTTCGTTCATCTTATTCTGCAGGTCGTTTTCTCTTTGCTGCAGCGCTTTGAGCAACTGCTCAACCTGCTGCTTGTTCAGCTTGCTTTGCTGGGGCTTGGGCGGCGGCTGATCTTTGTTTTCGTCTTTTTTATCTTGCTGATCCTTTTTGTCCTTTTGCTGATCTTTCTTCTTATTCTGCTGGTTCTGCTGCTGTTGTTGCTGCTGTTGCTTTAATTGCATGAGGGCCTTTTCGAGGTTCTCGCGCGCATCGGAATCGGAAGCATCCAGCTTCAGAGCGGATTTCCAGGAGTCGATGCTTTCCTGCAGCTTTTTCTGTTTGACCATGGCCACCCCTTTGTTATAGAGCCCTTTCTCCTGCATCGCCTTATCGCCGGAGCTATGGGACACGCTGGCGTCATAGGATTTGGCCGCAGCATCATAATCGTTTTTCCTGAACTGGGCATTGCCGAGATTATAATTCGCCGCGGGGTTGTCGGGCGCCTTCTTTACCGCTGCCTGGTATTGCTGCAGGGACTTATCCACCTGCTGCTTCTTATAGTAGCGGTTGCCGCTCCGGACCAGGTTATTTCCGTTCTGCGCCGATGCAGAGAGGGTGGCGGTGAGGGCGATCAGCAGGAGAACGATGGCCGGCGCGGCAGCGTTGCCCGCTGGCGCGGTGGTTTTGTCTGCGGAGGCGGCGCTCTTGGCCGCCGCTTTTTTCCGGCGCCGTTCGGACAAAAAGAATTCCGTCAGCAGCAGCACGAAGGCCGCCGCGAGGAACCACTGGAAATAGTTCTTATAGTCTATGAACTCCGAATCGGTCATGGCCTTCTTTTCTGCGTTATCCAATTGCTGTGTCATGGTGATCAGGGCGTCGTCCACGTTGTCCAGCCGGATGTACTGACCGTTGGTCGCATTGGCCAGGCCCTGCAATTCCGCTTCGTTCAGTTTGGAGATGACCGTATGTCCTTCCGCATCCTTCTTCAACTCCCCGGTCGTCGGGTCCTCGATCGGCGAACCATCCGGCGAGCCTATACCGACCGTATTGATCATGACGCCATTGTCGGCCAGCTCTTTGGCCACTTTAGCCGCTTCCGGATCATGGTCTTCGCCATCTGAAACCAGCACGATGGACTTATATTTCCTTTCCTTGGGGTTAAAGGCCATTTTGGCCATGGATAAGGCTTCCCCGAAGACCGTACCCTGGGTAGGGACTGCGTCGGGGCTGGCGTCTTCGATATACATGCGTGCAGCACCATGGTCGGAGGTCAGGGGCATCTGCAGATAGGCCCGGCCGGCGAACAGGATCAGGCCGATCCGGTCGTTTTCCAGCTGATCCGTTAACCGCAGCAGGAATTGTTTGGCCTTTTCCAGCCGGCTGGGCTTGATATCCCGGGCCAGCATGCTCTTGCTGACGTCCAGCACCAACATAACATCCACCCCTTTACGCTGAACATTTTCCATCGACCCGGGCTTCTGCAGGTTAGCGGCGCCCAGTACGATGATGATGAAAGCCAGCAGGACGAGCGTTGCCTTGACGAGGAAGCGTACGGAGGAAAAGCTATCGATCAGCAGGCTGATCAGGGCAGGGTCGCCCATCCGGGCTGCGGTCTTTTTCTTCCATTGCAGCAGCAGCCACAGGAGCGCCAGCAGGATAGGCAGGCCCGCCAGGCCAACCAGGTATTCGGTATGTTCAATTCGAAACACGGTGGTCAAAGATATCAATTAAACGATTTACTTTTCCCCCTGGAAAAAGCCCAGCTGCTGCAGGATTTCTTTGGCAATGGCCAACCCTGTCGCGCCGAGGTCCTTATTGGGATCGGCAGATTCAAGATTGACAACGAAGAAATAGGGGTGTTTGTTTTCTTCTACCCAGCCCATGACCCAGCCGATGGCATGGCCGTCTTCTTTCGTGCCCTGGGCAATCTTATAGGTCAGGCGGTAACTGGAGTTATTCTCCCCCGGCATCATCCGCCGGACGATCTCCTGGGTGCGCTGGAAGAAGGGGAGTTGGTTGAAATAAAGCTTCTTTAACAGGCCCAACTGTTCATCTGCGTTGATTTTCAATGTGTTATCGTGCCAGAAAGCAGTGGTATCGGCGCCCATGTCCTTATTGCCGTATTGGAGGGAGTCGATCCATTTTTTTAACGTGTCTTTGCCGATGCGGTGGGCCAGGGCCTGAAATCCCGCCAGGCTGCTATCATCGCGTACACGAAAAGCTTTCCCCAGCGTCAGGTCAGGCGTCAGGGAGGCCGTATCATCTTTGGCTACCCCCGTCTGGATTGCGATCAGCGACTGCAGGATATCAAAAGTAGCGCCAGGCTGATACAGGCTATCGCGGTAGCGCGGCAGATCATAGATGGTAAAATGCCCCTGCCCGTTGTCGAACAGGCTGAAAGACCCTTTTACCCCGGCCGAATCGAAATAATGCTGCAAGCTGTTGTCCACTGTCACATTGCCGGATGAGCAAGCCGTAAACAAAAAGGAGCCGGTCAGAAGGGCAAAGAGAACGGTCTTCATGCGAAATTTTGTGCAAAGATAGTCGCAACAGCGCTATTTGATCACTCCTTCGGCAGATTATACCGGTCGATCAGCTCCAGCATGACGCCATTGGTCCAGCCGAAACCATCCTGGCCGGGATATTCCCCGCCGCCGGCGTCTTTGTTGATATCTACGACATTGTATTTTTCCATGAGCTTGCCCGTCGACTTGTAAACTTTTTCGACGAGCCGGACCCAACGGCCGGCGATATCCGTAGCCAAATCCTTTTGTCCGCAGCGGTCCAGCCCCCAGATCGTCATCCATTCCAGCGGCGCCCAGCCATTGGGCGCATCCCATTGCTCCCCGGTCGCCAACTCCGTCGTGACGATGCCGCCGGGCTTCAATAATTTTTCCCTGAGGACCGCGGCTGCCTTAGTACACAGAAAGCTCATATAGTCCGGATGTTCATTAATAAAACAAAAGGGATACATGCCGCACGGAGTGATGTGGCTGCTCTGCTTTTGGGTCCGGAAATTATAATCCGTATAAAAATTCAGGGTCTTGTTCCAGCAATATCTGTCGATCAGTTCGCCCCTGTGGATGGCCTTCCGGCGATAGTCGGCGGCGGAGCTGTCCTTGTTGATCAGCAGGGCTTTGGAGATGGTCCATTCCAGGTGATACAGCAGGGCATTCAGGTCCGGGGGCACCAGGTCGGTCGTCTGGATCGTCACCAGGTTCTTTCCGTCCGCGAACCAGCGGTTGCTGAAGTCGAGCCCGCTCTCTGCAGCGGCCCGCAGGTTTTGATACATTTCCAATTTATCCCGGCCCGATCGTTGTGCTGTCAGCACGTCTTCCCGCCAGCTTTCCTGCCTGGGAACGGTGGCGTCGTCCCAATAGCGGTTCAGGATATCCCCTCTCTTGAGTCGTACTACCCGGCGATAGGCCTGCCCGGGCTTCAGCTTGTCGCTGCCCTCCATCCAAAACTCATATTCCTTTTCCATGGCCGGCAGGAACTGCTGGTAGACGCTGTCCCCCTTGACTTCGGCGAGCAATTCAACCATTACGGAGAAAAAAGGCGGCTGCGAGCGGCCCAGATAATAGGTCCGGTTGCCATTGGGGATGTGGCCGTAGTTTTCGATCAGGTAGGCAAAGTTCCTGACCATGTTCTCGATCATCCCCACCTCGCCGCTCTCTTTGAGGCCGAGCATCGTAAAATAGGAATCCCAGTAATAGACTTCCCGGAACCGGCCGCCGGGGACGATATAGGGGTAGGGCAATGGCAGCAGCGAGCTGCCTTCCACGGTCTTATCTGGCGTCCTTTTCAGCACGGTCCAAAGGTTTTTGATATGTGTGACCACATCTTCGCTGGTATTGGTCTTATAAGTATCGGTGGGACCCGCGGGAACGTCGAAATTATCGGACACGAACTTTTTCAGGTCGAATCCGGGCGTTCCCTTCTGGGCATCATAGTCCGCCAGGATGTCGGCGGGCTTATGCTTGGGGACGCAGTCCACGAAGGTTTTCCCGTCTGAAAAGACCCGGTCCATCTGTACATCCACGAACAATTTTCCATAGATCTTGTCAGGTGGCGTAGTAACGATCGGCTGGCCAAATGAAAGAAAGCCGGTTACTACGAGGACTAAAAAGCCCGCGGATCTTTTCATCATATTTACAGTTATATGGAATAAATATAATAAATTGGATGGTCATTAGACCGAAAACCAGTTCCAGGGGTGTAAAAAAATGGAGACACCGCCAGGAATGGCGGCGTCTCGTTTGCTTTTGCTTATAACCAAGAAAATCTTAAATCTCTTATTGATCCGCGCCGTCACTCTCTGCTCTCGTGACAGCGTAATTACCTACTTTTTGTCCTACCGCGCTCCCCACTGTACAGTCTATCGTATAGTGGATCCCCGAATAGATCCTCGAGTCAGCCGCCTGCTGCGCCAGCGTTGCATAAGCCGCAGCCCTGGCGGGAATGATGTGCCCCAGGATGGTAGCCGCGGCCGAACTGAACATCGAATGACCGGAAACGTAAGAAGGAAAGTTCGGCACACCGGTCAGCGTCCTGATGGCCGGATCCATCTGTGTCGGTCTCGGGTTGAAATATTCATATTTGATATGCCAGCAGACGATGGCGGCATCCATTTCTGCCATATTCAGCAGAGCGTAATTTCTGGCCCATCTCACCTCACTGTAATTTTGATTGATAAAGTCCTGCTCAGCAATATAGTTCCAGTGCCCTGGGGGTGTCCAGGTGCCGGCGCCGTCCGCCCAGAACTGTACCTGGCTCAACTGATCGCGGGTGGCATTCTTCACCGTGTTATAGGCAGCTTCTGTCTGTGCTTTCATGGAATCGCTGCTGGTGGAAGGCGGCGGTCCGGGGTCGAGAGAGACTACTTCCGCGGAGTCGACCAAAAAGCCCTTTACTGCACCAAACAGGGGCAGCATCGGAGGCCGGGCAGGCGTCTCGAGACTATACCAGGGTATCTCGTTCTGGGCCTGCGCCGTGGTCACATAAGCCGCCCAGATCGTCGCGTTACCTACTGCCTTACTGGCATTGTCTGCTTTGCCCCGGGCGATGAAAACATCGGCGACCTGCCGGCCGAGTGCCTCTCCGGCCGTCACATCACTGCGTGCCGCAGCACCGGAGGCGATCAGGCTCAATTCCTCCTGTGCCAGGTCTTGCTGGATGGTCGCTATTTCATCGGGGAAAAATAATTGCATCAATTCTGCGGTAACCCCGGCCAGCACGGCGCCTTCCGACGGATAGGAAGGCAGGGTGGTCTTTGCGGCCAGCGGTTTGATGAGGGAGTCATTCACATAAGGAGCGCTCCTGCTATATAAAGTCTTGTAATGCCAGCAGGCGACCAGCGCATCGTATTGAGCGGCGCTGACGTACGCGTATGCACGGGCGGCATAAGGCGGATTGGCGAAAGGGAAGAGAGGATAGGCGAAAGGATTCGTTGAACTGGGGATGGGATAAGTCCCGTTGGCATTCTGGTAAGGCGGAAGGTTGTATTTCGCCACCAGGTCGCGCATGATCTCGTTCCAGCGGAGGACACCACCGGCGCTCCAATAGTTGATCTGGCTTTTCAGTGCGCTGGTCATGTTCTTTTGGTAGGCTACGATCTCTTCCAGGTCTGCCGTATAGGCGGGCGAGGTTATCGCTGCGGGAGCGGCTACGGCAAAGGTATCGGGCCGGGTGAGGAGGATCGTCTTCCACGTACCGGCAGTGAGATCTTCGTTCGACGGGTTTAGCGGCGCCAGATTGGCGGTGGTACCGGAAATGCTCTTGTTACAGGACAGGAGGGCTGTCAGCAGGATGACAGACAGGAGACGGGAGGCAGCAAATATAGTTTTTAGACGCATAATCAATTCGCTTTTAGAGTGGGTGTTTCGGCCGTTTTCTTATGGGAAAAATTAAGGATGTAGAAGACGCCGGCATCGACCATCGTCGCCTGGCCTACGTTGCGGCCTGCTACGGTATAACTGCCGTCAGCCGTCACCGACAATCCTTTCACTGCCTTGAAATCGTATTTCACATGTCCGCCCACCATCGTGGCGTTCATCTTGTTGCTGGGAAAAGGCATGTCGTTTTTCCTGATATCGAATCCCCCCAGCGTGATCATATCGGCGACCATGGCTTCGATGATCAGGTGATTGCTGCGGTAGCCGGTATGGAAATCGA
>PMUF01000371.1 GCA_003167015.1 Chitinophagaceae bacterium
CCTTTCAGGGGAATGGAAATGATCTCCACATTCTCGTGGGGATGCGCATCGAATCCGTTGCCGCCTTTGACAACATCGTCGTTGAGGACGCGCAGGGCGCCGAAATGTACTTTTTCCCTGTCATGCCAATTCCCGAAACTAAAGGAGTGGTGGCTATCCAGCCAGCCGAAATCTACATGGCCTCTTTCTGAGGCGGGATGGTATATGTTTTTCATATAACTAATTCTCCGAGAAATCAACCTGTACGGGATCGTCCGGGCGGTCCGGATTGAATTCCACGATAAAATTATTTCGTCCTTCCCCTATCAGGATATTCATATAATTCTGCTGCACCAGTTCCAGCATGGAAAGAAACATGAAAATAGCGTGGAGGCGGGTCTCACAGATCTCGAATATTTTCTCGAACGAAAGCGTCCGCTGCTGTTCCACAACGGCCAGGATATGTGCCCGGCTGTCTTCCATCGTATAGTTGTATTGCACGACGGTGTGGACGGGTTTGTTTTGCCGTTGCTGGATGCGCTGCATTAGTTTCTCGAAGGTCTTCATCAACTTGAACAGGGTGATGGCCTGGATCTCGGTGCCTTCGCCGGCTGCCTCGCCAACCTGGGAGAGTTCTTTCTGCAGGTTGCCTCGCCGGACCATCAGGTGGCGGATGGCCTCCATTTCTGCGAGGGTAGCTGCGGCCTCCTTATATCGTTTGTATTCCAGCAGTTTGTCGATCAGTTCCTGCCGCGGGTCGATAGCATTACCCTGTTCATCCAGCTCTTTGCGGGGGTGTAACATCCTGGCCTTGATGCGCATCAGGGTGGAGACGAACAGGATGAATTCACTGGACAGCTCGATATTAAGGGCTTCACCGGAATGGATATATTTCAGGAAGTCCTCTATGATGCTGTGAATAGGGATATTATAAATATCCAATTCGTCCCTCTCGATGAAGAAGAGCAGGAGATCGAAGGGGCCTTCGAATTGGGGTAATTTGATCTGGTAGCTGGTCATACCTTACGAAAATACCGCAAAAACGGGTGAACCCGACGGCTGGTTATCCCCAGTTCTTCCCCATTTTTGGCGGAAGAGGACGCGCGAGCAGACACGCCGGGCCCTATTGCGCGGGTGATGGCGATGTTGCCGGCGGTGGCGGCGGCGGTATAGGTTTACGGATTTTTTTGGCAAATTTGTAGGCCAGTCCGATGCCCATGACTTCCTGGAGCTGCATGGCGGGCCCGCCGTATGAACCGTCGGCTTTAACGGATTTGATCCTATCGTCGTAAATGAGGGTTACGTTGAGGTTCATGCTCACCAGGCTGGTCACCTTTACATTCAGGACGTTGGTCATGTAGAAAGCGATATTCTGGGGATTGTTGAGGTAATCGGAAAAGAGGTCCACGCGGCCTACGTAGGAAGCAGTCTTACTCAGGTTGGTGCTAAAGTTGATAGAGGCGTACGCACCGAACTCGAAGCGGGACGTTTTGCCGGAGTCTACCCCGAAGGCGCCCTCGGCAGCCAGGGAGTCGTTGTGCACGATCAGTTCGCGGGCCGTAATGGGAGACACGAAAACGGAAAAGTTATTATTGGGTTTGTAATTCACCCCCAGGGAAAGCAGCGCATAAGCCGGCGCCAGGAGGTCGGAAGTCAGCACCCTGCTGTCGGTGGTGGGGTAGTTATAGCCGGGCGCGAACTGGGTCCTGAAATCGAACAAAGCGGTGAGGTAGAATTTCTTCCCCATGTCGTACCCATACCTGGACGTGATGTCGAAATTGTCATTCGTTTTCCGGGTACCGAGGCTTGTGGTATTGGTCAGCCCATATGCTGCGGTCAGAAAGTTATCCCAGGAATGTTTGCCATTCGCGTAATAGGCGTAAAGGTTCAGCAGCGTATTGAGCGAGATAGCGGAATTGTCGCCACCTGCCGCCCAGTTGCTGAGCGCTGCCTGGTTGAAGGTGAGACTATAAAGTCCACCTGTCTTCCAGGTCATTTTTGTCGTATCATTGGGATCCTTGGTGATGGTGGCGCCATTCACCGCATTCGCGAGGGACTGGGTATTATTCTGGGCTTGCAAAAAAGAAATACTCGCTAACGTGAGGACGATCAACACTAAAACTTTCTTGACTCCAAATTGCTGCATAACTCGTCAGTTTTGATGAATAGTAAAGGTTTAACAAAAAAGTTGCCAACTTTAGGGGCGAGGGGTGCCGGGGGCAGAGGTGGCGGTGCCGGAAGCGCTCTGTGCCTTCAACTCGTCGCGGATCTCAGTCAGTAATTTTTCCGTGAGGGTCGGTTCGGGAGGAGGGGCAGGCTCTTCGGCCTTTTTCTTGTCGAAGCTATGAATACCTTTTATGATAAGGAAAAGGATGAAGGCGATAATGACGAATTGGATAACGGCGGACAAGAAAACACCATATTTGACGGCGCCCCATTTCAGGCCATCGATGTCGTCTAAATGAGCGATCTTGAGTGCGGGTGCCAGTAATAGTGGAGTGATCACATTAGCCACCAAAGAAGACACGATAGTAGCAAAGGCGGCGCCAATGACTACGGCTACGGCAAGATCGACCACATTGCCGCGCAGGATGAAATCGCGAAATCCTTTAAGCATNNACCTTGCGACAGGTTGAAGGATGATGGCAATAATCCTGCCCGATTGAATGAATGGCAAGATAAGTCTTAGGGACGGAAAAACTTTGCAGGTGACTGGGTAGTATCCGGGGTCGCGGATCTATACCGACATAATCTCTTTTTCTTTGGTGACGAGGTGTTTGTCTACGAGGCTGATATTCTTATCGGTGATATCCTGGATCTCTTTTTCGGCATCTTTGGCTTCATCCTCGCTGAGGCCGTCTTTCTGCAGCTTCTTGATCTGTTCGATGGCCTCGCGGCGAATACTGCGAATGGCGACTCTGGATTGTTCGCCTTCACCGCCTGCCCGTTTGACAAATT
>PMUF01000096.1 GCA_003167015.1 Chitinophagaceae bacterium
CGCGAGACCGGCACCACCATCAACCTGGAGGAAGTCGGCAACTTTGGCGAAGTCAGCATCTTCAGCCCGGCCAAAGAAGGGTTGGACAAGGCTGTTACCTGGATCAAGAGCATCGTTGCCCAGCCGGAAGTCGGCTCGGTCTACGAAGCCAAGGTCAAATCGGTCATGCCTTATGGCGCCTTCGTGGAATTCCTGCCCGGTAAGCAAGGCCTGCTGCATATCAGCGAGGTCTCGCACAAGCGGCTGGAGACCTTGGAAGGTGTGCTCAAGGAAGGCGATTCCGTCAAGGTCAAGCTTATCGGTCTCGACCAGAAGACCGGCAAATTCAAGCTCAGCCGCAAGGTGCTGATGCCTCAGGCGGAAGGTGCGGGTGCACGCAGGCAGGGCGGCGACGACCGTGATGACCAACGTCAGTAAGAAGCATTTTTGATCATGATACAGGTCTGCGGTTCACGCCGCAGACCCCCCGGCAAGCGAAGCTTGCCGGACATAATGGAAAAAGAGGCCGTTTACTTTTCTTGTAAAAGAGGCCTCTTTTTATATATCATATGAACCATCTTCAAGTGACCATTCCCGCCGCCGATACCGCCTTGCAGGAGATGCTGATCGCCCTGCTGTCGACCATCGGCTATGAGGGCTTCGAACAACAGGATGATGCTTTACAGGCGTTCATCCCCGAGGCTCAATTCGACGCTGAGGCACTCGACCAACTGTTGCGGCAACCTCCCGGGCTATCTTATTCCACGGAGCGGCTGGAAGAGAGGAACTGGAATGAAGAATGGGAGAAAAATTTTCAACCGGTACAGGTGGAAGGCTTTTGTGCCATCCGGGCGCATTTCCATGCCCCCGTCCCGGGGGTGATACACGAATTGGTCATTACGCCCAAAATGAGCTTTGGCACCGGCCATCATGCCACTACCTATATGATGCTGCAGGCGATGAAAGACCTGGATTTCCAGGGGCGCCGTGTGCTGGATTTCGGCACCGGCACCGGTGTATTGGCTATCCTGGCTGAAAGGCTCGGGGCCGGACAGATCCTGGCCATCGACAATGATGATTGGAGCATCGACAATGCATCGGAGAATGTAGCTGCTAATCATTGTACCCGTATCACGGTCGGGAAGTCCGACAGTATTCCGGCCGGCGAACCTTTCGATGTTATACTGGCCAATATCAATAAATATGTAATTGTGTCCCAACTCGCCGTTATGGAACAACAATTGGCGTCGAAGGGCGTTATACTGTTGAGCGGCCTGCTGACAATCGATATTGAAGATATTGAAAATGAGGCCGTTAAGAACAATTTATCCATATCCCTACGGATGACAAAAGGCAGTTGGATCTGCCTGCAAAGCGAAAAAATGAGCAAAATTAGTCCTTGAGTCTCTCAGGATTTGAGTGAATTTTTCGTTATATTTGTTATCCAACTTTAACTCAACGTGTTCGATGAAGGAAGTTTTACTTATATTCCTCGCATACCTTATAGGCTCTATTCCCACCTCTATTTGGGTCAGCAGATCGTTTTTCGGGATCGATATCCGCGAATATGGCAGCGGTAATGCCGGCGCTACCAATACCTTCAGGGTCCTGGGTTCCCGCTGGGGGACTTTTGTCATGTGTGCGGACGTACTGAAGGGCGTCGTTGCCACGAGCCTGTACATCCTGGTTCCTTACTATCTTCATGATGAGACCGAACGTACTAATTTTATGGTCGGGCTGGGCCTGGCCGCCGTTGCAGGCCATATTTTCCCCATCTGGGCTGAGTTCAGGGGGGGTAAAGGCGTGGCGACGCTTTTTGGGATGATCATTGCCATCCAGCCGCTGGCGGCGATTTGCTGTGTGGCGGTATTTCTGCTGGTGCTGTACCTGACCCGGTTCGTTTCGCTGAGCTCTATCCTCGCCAGCCTCGCTTTTGCCGTCTTCATTCTCTATATTTTCGATGCCCATGAGACCCTTTACCGGGGATTTGCCATCGCCGTAGCCCTGCTGGTGGTGTTGACACACCAAAAGAACATTTCCAGGTTGATCAGGGGGAATGAGAACAAAGTGCCCATCCTCCGCTATCGTGACCGCCGCCGCCAACGCAGGCAAACCACTACCGACAAATAGGAAGTTGCAGAAAGTATAAAGATTTTTGCTTATTTTTGCCGTCCCACATGGGGAATGCACTCTACATACACATCACTGAAAATTAAACGATCCAGAAATGTCTCAAACTTTGCTGGAAAAGCTGCAGTTGAAGGACGAAAAGAACCTGCTGATCCAGGGTCTGCCTTCCGCCATTGAAAAGCAATTTGTAAAGCTTGCTTTTGCCAAAAATCTGACCCCCCTTTTAAAAAGCAGAAAGATCGATTTTGCGCTCGTTTTCGCGGTGAATGAGCAGCAACTGGGGAATATTGTCCGGGAAGTACTGCCTGCTCTTCAGCCGGATGGCAAATTCTGGGTCGCCTATCCCAAGATCGGCTCGAAGATCGCCACCACCCTCAACAGGGATTGCAGCTGGGTCTGCATTACCGGGTGCGGTTATGAGTCGGTGCACCAGGTTGCGCTGGACCATGTATGGACAGCCATCCGGTTTAAGAAGGTCAATACCGTTGCTGCGTTGGCCAGGGCTGCACAACGGGATGAAGTGCTGGAAGCAGCCGGGATCGACCCTATCAGCAAAGCAGTGCATCCTCCCGACGATTTTGCCAAAGAATTACGTCGCAGCAAAGTCGCGTCCCACTTTTTTGAAGAGCTGTCCTTTACCGATCAAAAAGAATATGTAGTCTGGATCTCCAGCGCTAAAAAGGAAGAAACGCGCCACCGCCGCCTGGGTCAGGCCATTGACAAACTGATCGCCGGCAAGAAGAATCCTGCAGCCAAATAGCGTTGTACTCACCCGACGAAGATTCATACTGATGTATACTTTTAAGTGAACCCTTATGGCAGTTTGTAGCAGGCAAGGTCTGATAACTGAGCTATTAGACCGTACCGAGCTGATCAAAGCAGGCACAAATACCTTTCTTCGTTTGACGGAAGAGCAGCTGACCTGCCCACCTGCTCCCGGGCAATGGAGTATCGTTCAGATATTTGCTCACCTCCATCTGGCCAACAACATCTATATCCGCAACATCCTCCCCCGTATTACCCTGGCCCCGGACACCCCCTCCGATCAGCACCGTTCCGGCTGGCTGGGAGACTGGGCCTATGAAAAAATAGTGCCCCGGCCCGATGGCAGTGTCCTGAAGATGAAAACCGTGAAATCTGTCAGCCCGGGAAAGCAACTGGAGGAAGGCAAAGTGGTGATTGAAGGGTTCCAGCGTCAATGCGATGCGCTGGATGACATCCTTCGTCATGCGTATACCAAAGATCTTCGACGGATCAGGATCCCGTTTCATTTCGTTCCCTTCTTTCATTTTAGCCTGGGGGATACTTTGCGTTTCGTCATTGCCCATAACGAAAGACATCTGTTGCAGGCGCAACGGGCCGCATTGACCGTCAGTTGAGGGCTTCTACCGGGGGGCCGCTGTCACCCGCCGGGGGTCATTTCACGATCACTGTTCCAACATTTCTCAGGAGTTCTCTTTCCAGTTCTTTCAGGTGCCTGTGCGTCTGCAACAGCACCATCAATTCTTCTCCTTCATGCGGTTTGGCCAGATCCTGTTGATTTTCTTCCATCAGGCGTTTGATCTTGCGCAATTTCAGCCAGGACATAGTGGACAGGACGTCCTCGCGGTAAAGCTCTTCGGGCGTGGCGATCTTGCCTTCGAAGTGGTCTTTCCAGTTAGGGCTGATCTCCAGGTGAAGGTCCATGATCGACACCGCCAGTGTGCTTAATTCCTGGTCTTCGTGATAGAGGAAGCTCTTCGTGGTCGGCTCCAGGCCTTTTTCATACCAGCTTCTGTAGAGGTCCAGTATTTTTAGCAGCCGCTTGTTATCGATCAGCTCATAAAGTTCGACGCATTCGGCCAGTATATAATCAGCCACTGAGGTCTGCTCATCCCAGGCTTTCAATCCAAAATCCAGCAGGCTCCTGATCATTCCTCTTTCATTTTGTTCGTGCCGGAACAGCAGGCTGATCGATTCGTCATCAGGTGGCATTCCTGTGTCCATGGCCTGGGCTTGTCCGCCATTGATGGCTCCCCCGGTTCCATCGGATAACCCCATGCCGCTCTCACCTGTCGCGGCCCGGGCATCATTCTGTGCGGCTGTACGGCTCTCCTGTTTTTCAATCCTTCCCCGGATGAACTTATTGACCAGCGAATGAAGACCTGATTCTTCGATGCGCAGGATCTCTGCACATTGGCGGATATAGTCCTGCTGCCGGGTAAAATCCTCGGCCTTATTGATCTTGGAGATCGTCTCCGCCATCTGGTTCACCAACTCCGCTTTTTTGTTCGAATCCCCCGCAGCATCCTTCAGCGCCACTTCCAACTGGAAAAGGATGAAGTCCTTTTTGTTAGCCGCCACAAAATCCCGGAAGGCCGCGGCTCCGATCTTGCGGACATAGCTGTCGGGGTCTTCCTTATCCGGGATCAGCACCAGCTTGACGTCCAGGCTCTCTTCCAGGGCCATGTCCAGGCCCCTTAAAGCTGCTTTGATGCCGGCGCCGTCCCCGTCATAGATGATGGTCAGATGCTTCGTATATTTTTTGATCAGCCGCAGTTGATCCACCGTTAGGGAAGTTCCGCCGCTGGCCACTACATTTTCGATACCTGCCTGGTGCAGGGAGATCACGTCCGTATACCCTTCGACCAGCAGGCATTCATTTTGCCTGTCGATCGCCTGTCTCGCCAGATATGATCCGTACAGGATCTTGCTTTTGACATAGATCTCGTTCTCGGGCGTGTTGATGTACTTCGGCGCCCGGTCATTGCTTTTGATGATCCTGGCTCCGAACCCGATGACCTTGCCCGTTTGGTTGTGGATCGGAAAAGTGATTCGCCCCCGGTAATTATCCATCGGTTTCTCGTCCCGCACTACTACCAGGCCGCTTTTCTGAAGGTATTCCAGGTTGTATTGCGCCGCCAGTGCTGCCCGGGCAAAAACATCCCGCTGGTCGGGACTATAGCCCAGCTGGAATTTGCGCATGATCTCTTCGTTGAACCCTCGCTCTTTCAGGTAGCTGAGGCCGATATCCTGCCCTCCTTCGGATCCGAACATCATATCGGAAAAGAATTTCTGCGCAAACCCATTGATAATATACAGGCTCTCCGCGACCTGCTGCTGCTGTCTTACTTCCGGGCTGACCTCCTTTTCTTCTATCTCGACATTGTATCGGGCCGCCAGCCACCGCAGTGCCTCTGCATAGGAATACTTCTCATGCTCCATGAGAAAGCTGATCGTATTGCCGCTTCGTCCGCAGCCAAAGCATTTGTAGATTTCCTTGACCGGTGAAACGGTGAACGAAGGGCTTTTTTCATTGTGAAAAGGGCAGAGCCCAAGGTAATTCACGCCTCTTTTTTTCAACTTGACAAAGCTTCCTACGATCTCGATAATATCGATCCGGCTCAGTATCTGCTGTATGGTCTGTTGTGCGATCATTCGGGCTCAATTTACGCCAATCCGGTTGAATCACCGGGGACGGTATCTCTTCACAGCCAGGCAACGAGCTTTTTATCGATTGACTATTAATAAGTTGAGCAGGCCTAAGGCAGCACCGTATTTTTTCTGTAAAAAACAGAGTAGTTTTAACAATAATAAAGTGTCGTTTTTGGCGCTTTATAGACTAAATAAGTATCCTTTGAAAACCGGTTCGCTTTGCTATGCCGTCATCTCCAACGTGGCCATCGTGCTGTGCTTCATTCCTTTTCTATTACTGGGCTGGAAAAAAATGCGACAGGTGAATACCTATTGCGTATTGGGCATCTATTGGTTCCTGAATGGGCTGGTCAATCTCCTTGCTCTCGATTTCGCCCATTTCAGCGACAGCCACCTTTTTACCAGGGAACTGAATATGTATTACAGCCTGGCTGAAGCTCCGCTGGTGCTGCTGGCCTTTGCCTGCGCCCAATCAGGCCGCGGACGCAGACAACTGCTGCTGGTTCTGCTGCTGCTTGTTGCAGGGGAATCGGTCCTCAGCACACTGCACAGGCATAATTTTCCTGCTACAACCGTGATGCTGGCATCGGGCTTGTTGCTGATCATCACCTACAGCCTGACAGGTCTCGTCCAGTACATAAAAAAAATGGAGCATACCCGGTTCGAAAACTCTATGGTATTTGTTTACGGCTCGCTGCTCTTCGCCTACGGGAGTTTCCTGATCATCTACATTTTTGCCCATGCCCGCGGGAATGGCGGTTCTACGGAGAATGATACGGACAGTTTCCTGTTATATTATATCAGCCTCTTGCTATCCTCAGCCGTCACTTCCGCAGGGCTTTGGAGCTATGGGGTAAGGGCAGCCTATTCCTCATCTTCCTCGTAATTGTAGGTGTCCTGGCTATCATTATAAATAGACTCCCATGCTTTTACTTTATCGTCTCCCAGCAATTCGAGAATGTCAAAGATAGGATCGCTCTTTTTCTTCCACACTGTCAATTCCGAGTCGGCATAACTGGATACGTACATACAATAATCCGTCTCCATGTTCACCTTGATCAACCCGACAGGCCCCTGCTCATTTTCCTGTATCAGGTAATAACAACCCTTTTCCAACAACGCATACGAATACATACATCACCTTTTTTAAGATAAAACAATACAAATCAAACAAATCCTGTTAGAAAATATGGGTAGTAAGTAGGTTTTGACCGGCTGTAAGGAAAAGCTGGAGTTAGTAAGGCCTTCCGTCCGCGGCAACACAAATTTACGATTTTTGCCTGATGCGCCGGGATATCTTCTGAGCCCTTTCGGGCCTTCACAAATAATTAACCTTTATGTATTGATAATCAATGTTTTATAACTTCACCTTTTTCCAACTGCAAGAACTTGTCGATACAGGCAGGCAATTCCTGGCGATAGTGACTAACGTAGATCAGCGTCTTATTGAATGCTTCGCAAAGCGCCGTCACCAGCGACTTGAAATAGGCCGTTTGTTCTTCATCCAGCCCCTGGGAAGGTTCATCGAGGATCAGCATGGGTGGATTCTTAATCAATGCCCGCGCCAGCAATACCATCCGCTGTTGTCCTGTGGACAACTGCACCAGTCGTCGGGTGCGCAGCTCCTGTAAGGACAACAGCTGCATCCAGAGCAGCGTTATCTCTTCCTGTTGGGCAGTCAGTGGCCGGAAGAGGCCTATCGTGTCGAACAACCCCGAGGCGATGACCTCAAAACAATTGGCGCCGCTATCGAAATAGAGGTGCAGTTCCGGCGATACGAACCCTATTTTCCGCTTGATGTCCCATATTGTCTCCCCTGTACCGCGCCGGCGGTCGAATAGCCAGATCTCGTTGGCATAAGCCTGGGGATTGTCTGCGGTGATGAGGCTCAATAAGGTGGATTTGCCGGCTCCGTTCGGACCGCTGACATTCCACCTCTCGCCTTTTCTGACCTCCCAGTTGATATGGTTCAGGATGGTGGCCTCGCCATATTTGATCGTCGTATCTATCATTTTCACTGCGACCGAGAAATCGTCTCCGGCTGTCGCGTCATCCTGGGCCGTCTGTCTCAACCGGGTCAAAATGGCGGTATTCAGCTGCGCCGTCGCGTTGGGTTGCGAGCCGTGACGGAAACCGGCCCTGGCCCCGCAGAAGGACCATCGTCCTTTTTCCAGTTGCCCGATATGAGTGATGCAATCGGGGATCTCCCGTGATGAGGTGATCAGCAGGATCTGCATCCCTTCTGCCGCCAGCCGGTTGACGATGCCATGCAGGGTAGCCCTTCCTTCTGTATCCAACCCCAGGAAAGGATTGTCCAGGATGAGGCACTCCGGATCTTCCAGCAGCGCTATGGCCAGTTGCACTCTTTTGTTCTCGCCATTGGACAGCTGGATCAACGGTTTGTTCAGCAGGGGCCGGATATGCAGGCTATCCAGCCAGGATGCCGTCACCGATGTTTCGTTGCCTCCCCAGCCGGTATATTCCGCCAGTTCCTGCGCGACAGTGATCGTCTTGTCGGCATCGGAGGCGTTGAAACGCTGCTGGTAATACAATTCCGTGGCCCCTGCCTGGCTGCGAAACTTATGCTGTTGCTCCACCATGGCGATCCGGCATTTTCCGGGGTGGGGTAAGGCGTCTGTATCATCGGGCTCCTTCATCTCCCCGGTATGGAAATGCCTGCCCATCAGGGTGTGTGCCAACACGGTCTTGCCGCTGCCGGACTCGCC
>PMUF01000068.1 GCA_003167015.1 Chitinophagaceae bacterium
CGTGATATTCGGGAATGCGCGGCCCGCGGGCGTGGGGCCGAATCCGGCGCGACAAGTTGGGTGGCGTGCGGGGCTGGGCGACGACGTTCCGGCGTTCACAATTAACATGGCGTGCGCGTCGGGATTGCGCGCGGTGGTGCTTGGCTGGCAGGAAATTTTAACCGGCGCGGCGGAGATTATTGTGGCGGGCGGCGCGGAGTCAATGAGCCGCGTGCCGTATCTCGTGGAAGGGCGCTGGGGATTCAAGCTGGGCAACCAGCCGTTGATTGACGCGATGTACAGCGACGGAATCGTCTGCCCGATATCGAAACTCATCATGGGCGAGACGGCGGAGATTCTGGCGGAGCAGTACAAAATTTCGCGCGACGAGCAGGATACGTTCGCGCTCGAGAGCCATCGCAGAGCCGCGCGCGCGGCTTCGGAGTGCCGCTTCAAGGCGGAGATGGTTCCGATTGAGGTGAAGGATAAAAAAGGCAACGTGACGCGGCTGGACAAAGATGAACACGTGCGCGGGGACGTGACGCTCGAGGCGCTGGCGAAGCTGCCGCTGGTGCATCAGCCCGGTGAGAAATGGACCTATGGGCTGAATGTCGATCTGCTGGGCTGCCTGGTGGAGGTTATCAGCGGAATGGACCTGCAGCAATACCTGACGACAAACATCTTTCGGCCCCTGGGGATGAAGGATACGTATTTCAATGTACCGGCACAGAAGTCGGACAGGCTGGTGGCTGTCTATACCGAGGATTCCCTGCATCATATCGTTCGCTGGACCAAGGAGCATCTCGGCATCGATCCGGACTATCCGTTAGCGCATAAGCATTATTTTTCCGGTGGGGCAGGGTTGACTTCCACGGCCTGGGATTATGCCATTTTCCTGCAGATGATGCTCAATGGCGGCCGATACAATGGGGTACAGATCCTGGCGCCCCGTACGGTGGAGCTGATGACCAGCGGGCAGCTGGACTTTACATATAACGGGATAGATAATTTCGGGCTGGGCTTTGGCATTACCAGTGAGCGGTCAGCCGCCAGGGGAGTACGTCGTGAGGGGTCGTTCTCCTGGGGAGGTTATTTTGGGACGGCTTACTGGGCCGATCCCCAATCGAAGCTGGTCTGCCTGGTGATGACGCAGCAGACGCCGAATAGTCACGGGGACCTGGAGGGGAAGGTGGAGCAGGCGATCTATCAGAGTTTTGTGCGGTGATTTATTTGGGTAGGCAGGCTGAACCAATTTTCTAATCGGCTGTTAACCGCTCTTATGGCACTATTTCCCGTATTCGGCAAAGCCCCGGCCGGAGCAAGGCTGCAGCGCATCCGGCAATCGAAGCATTATAAGGACAATCATTTCGAGAATTCTGTCCCTACCACCGTAACGCTGCCGAGGGTCTCCATTTTCAAGATGTTGCGAGAGATGCGTCACCGGCCGGCGGATGCTCAGCCACCTCGTCCCATCCCTTCCGTGCGTACGGATCTTAGGACGCTTCCGACCGACAGGGTGACCATCGTTTGGTTCGGGCATTCTTCTTATCTGTTGCAAATCCATCAGACGACGATCCTGGTAGACCCGGTTTTCAGCGGTCATGCGTCGCCGGTATCATTTTTAGCTAAAGCGTATCCCGGGACAGGCGCTTATACGGTCGCGGATATGCCGGAGATAGATATTCTGCTGCTAACACACGATCATTATGATCATCTTGATTATACGACTATCCGGCAGCTGATACCGAAGGTCAAACATTATTGTACTTCGCTGGGGGTAGGGGCGCACCTGGAATCGTGGGGGATAGCGGAGGACAAGATCACGGAGCTGGATTGGTGGGAGAGTTGGAGTACGGGAGCGATCACTTTCACGGCGACACCGGCCCGGCATTTTTCGGGCCGGTCCTTTAAGCGCGCGGGTACTTTATGGTCTTCTTTTGTGCTGAAAACGGCCGGCTATTCCTTATTCCTTGGCGGCGACTCCGGTTATGAACAACATTTTAAAGAGATCGGGGAGCGATTTGGTCCTTTCGATCTGGCGATATTGGAATGTGGGCAATATGGTAAGAACTGGCCCTACATTCACATGCTGCCTGAGCAGACGGTGCAGGCTGCCCTGGATCTTGGAGCGGCGGCCCTGATGCCGGTTCACTGGGCGAAATTCACGCTGGCGCTGCATTCCTGGGATGAGCCGATCCGGCGGGTGACGGTAGCTGCGGCGGATAAGGGGGTTCCTATAGCAACGCCGATGATCGGGCAACCGGTGGTGGTGAGGGGAGCCTATCCGCATGCCCGGTGGTGGGAGGAGAGTTTTAATATCAATCAACTATGAGGAAATTATTTTTTACGATTTTGATGGGAGGTGCTGTTTTGACGGGGCAGGCGCAGCCAGCGGCGAAGGGCGCGTCTTCCGGGGCTAATGCCGGGGCAATCGTCGTGTCGCAATTCATTTTCGATACGGCGGCCTTTCCGGAGAGCCATGCGGCTACGATTGCGGAGACGTCCAGGGGGTTGGCGGCGGCCTGGTTCGGGGGAACGAGGGAGCGGAATCCGGATGTCTGTATCTATGTCAGCCTGAAGGATAAGGGATCTGCATCGTGGTCGGCGCCCATGAATGTCGCCAATGGGATACAGAACGATACGCTGCGTTATGCCTGTTGGAACCCTGTGCTGTACCAGGTACCGGGCGGGGACCTGTTGCTATTCTATAAGATTGGGCCGAGTCCCGCAACATGGAAGGGCTGGCTGATCCGGTCGAAGGACGGGGGAGTGAGCTGGTCGAAGCCGTGGGCGTTACCGGAGGGTTTCCTGGGGCCCATCAAAGACAAGCCGGTGCGGCTGGCGAATGGGACGTTGTTATGTCCGTCGAGTGTAGAGGGCAACGGGTGGAAGGTGCATTTCGAACTGACCAATGACAAGGCAACGAGTTGGCGGATGTCAGGGCCGGTAGCTGCACCCGGAAGCCAGGCTGACGCCAATAGTGAAAATAAAGAGCCTGCGGCCTATCAGGCGATACAACCTACTATTGTCGTTCATGCGGATGGCAGTATTGAAGCGTTATGCCGCAGCAAGAACAGGGCGATATTGACGACTTCGTCGACAGATAACGGGAAGACCTGGTCGCCCCTGGCTGCCACCTCGCTGCCGAACAACAATTCCGGTATCGATGCGGTGATGCTGGCCGATGGGCGGGAGTTATTAGTTTATAATCATGTTCTGCCGCCACCCGGGCAGTCAAGGGGAGATCGCTCGCCGTTGAATGTGGCGGTCTCGAAGGATGGGAAGTCCTGGTATGGGGCGGTGGTGCTGGAGAATGATACGTTGGGCGAATATTCCTATCCGGCGGTCATCCAGTCGGCCGACGGGATGGTGCATATTGTATATACCTGGCGGCGGAAGAAAATCAGATATGTGGAGATCGATCCGTCGAAGCTGGTGGTAGGAGCGGATTTTTAATGTTAAAGGTATATGCTTTCTCTTTTATATGATTTTTTTTCCATAAATTAACTTCATGCGATCCTACATCGAAGATCGGGAACTTTGTCACTTATGACGCTTGAAGAAAAACTGCGCAAGGCCAATAGGCTCTATTCGTTTACCAGCAGGGTCAATCAAATGATCGTCCGGGTAAAGGATGAAGAGACCCTTTTCAAAGAAGCGTGCAAGGTTGCCGTGGATGTGGGACAATTCAGGATGGCGTGGGTCGGCATGATGGATGCTGAAACAAACAGAATCATCCCTGTCATGTATGCCGGCGTGGAAATGGACTATCTGTCGAAAATTAAGATTATTTACGTATTTGAAGATCCTGAAAAGAACGGCCCGGCGGCCACAGCGTTTAAAGAAAAAAGACATGTCGTTTGCAACGATATTCAGCATGATCCGCTAATCGCGCCCTGGAGGGATGCTGCACTGGAACGAGGGTATTATTCCTCTATTGGTTTGCCGCTTTTTAAGTCAGAAGAGGTTGTAGGCGTGTTGTCGCTCTATTCATCGGTTACCCATTACTTCGATGAGGCAGAAATTCTTTTACTGCGGGAGACTGCTGACAATATATCTTTTTCCATGGATGTTTTCGAAAAGGAGAGGCAAAGAAAGATAGCGGAAGAAGCCGTTATCCGAAGTGAAAAGAAGTATCAGGCGCTAGCGGAGATTTTATCGGAAAGCGAGGAGAAGTATCGTAAGGCGCAGGCCATGGGGAAAATGGGTCATTGGGACTGGAATTTATTGACCGGTAAACTGGATTGGTCGGATGAGATGTACAGGATTTTTGATGTTGATAAGAATACGCCTGGTGACAGGCATGAAATATTTTGGAACGCATTACATGCCGATGACCGCGATGAGTTTGAAAAGGCTGAGAAAGATACGATTGCAGGAAGGAAAAATAACGACATCGTACATCGGATCGTTACGGGTGGGGGAGCCATAAAATATATCCATCACATTGCCGAATCTGTAAAGGATGAAAAGGGGGTTATCATCCGGCTGACAGGAACCCTTCAGGACATCACCCTGCTGGAAAGAGCCCGCAATGAGATCCTCATTGAAAAGCAGCTTTCTGATTCCATTATTAATAGTTTGCCCGGCGCCTTTTATTTATATAACCGTGAAGGGCTATTTTTGCGATGGAACCATAATTTTGAATCGGTGACCGGCTATACGGCCGAGGAAATCAAGACCATGCATCCGCTGGATTTTTTCGATACCGCGGATAAGGCAATCATAGCGGACAAGATTGAAGAAGTTTTCAAGGAAGGGCAAGCGAATGTGGAAGCCGATTTTCTTCTAAAATACGGGCGCAAAATCCCCTATTATTTTACCGGGCGGGCGATCGGGTATGAAGGAAAACCTTGTCTCGTGGGTGTGGGTATCGATATTTCGCAGCGGGTATTGGCCCAGGAGCAAATGAAGGAAACGTCCGAGCAATTACGGCAACTGGCAGCGCATCTGCAGGATATAAGGGAAGATGAAAGGGCTGCTATAGCCCGGGAAGTCCATGATGAGCTGGGCCAGCAGCTCACGGGGCTAAAAATGGATATTTACTGGCTCAGAGATGAACTGGTGGCTGGAAATAATGATATCATCATCCAGATCGACAGTATTCTAAAATTGACCAATCAGATTATCAATTCCGTTAGAAAAATCGCTTCCGCCCTTCGGCCGCCCATATTGGACGATCTCGGTCTTGAAGATGCGCTGCGGGCCTATTGTCATGAATTTCAGGGACGTTATGGCGTGGAAGTGGAGTGTAATATCAATCTGAAAGGGGTTCAATTGTCGCCTAAGATCAGCATAAGCCTGTTCAGGATATTTCAGGAATCACTGACTAATGTAGCCCGGCATGCGGAAGCGTCGAAAGTTTTTGTCAGCTTATCCTTGAAACAACAGCGTGCTGTCTTATCTATCAGGGACAATGGAAAGGGTTTTGATTTAGAGGACGTCACTAAGAAGAGGACACTAGGGTTATTAGGGATGAAGGAGCGTGTGAATATGCTGGACGGAAAATGTTTGATCAGGAGTCACTCCGGCGGTACGGAAATCGAAGTCATCGTCCCCCTCAACAAAGTACTGACATCTTAATAAAAATAGATCCATGCTGAGAATCCTGATTGCAGACGACCATTCCGTGGTAAGACAAGGGCTGGAGAGAATTTTGAGAAGAGAATATCCTACCGCCGTCATCCAGGAGGTATCCAATGCAGAAGAGTTGGTTAAGGAAGCAATGAAGTCGGAATGGGATTTGATTATATCCGACCTTTCCATGCCCGGTCGGACCGGCCTGGAAGCGCTGGGCCAGGTGAAGGAGGTCTTTCCAAAACTACCGATTCTGATCCTGAGCGTACATCCGGAAGAGCATTATGCGATAAGGGCACTGAAGGCAGGAGCATCCGGCTACCTGAGCAAAGACATGGCGCCGGAAGAGCTTATCGCCGCTACGCACCGCGTGTTAATGGGCCGCAAATATATCACCCCTTCTATTGCCGAGAAACTAACCGATGAAATGAATGGGGATCATCTCAAATTGCCGCATGAGAGTTTATCGGACAGAGAATTCGAGGTCTTAAAATTATTGGCTGCGGGAAAGTCGTTAATAGAAATCGGAAATATCTTCTCCATCTCCGCTACCACGGTCAGCACCTATCGCGGAAGGATATTAAAGAAAATGAGGCTCAGGACCAATGCGGACCTGACAAAGTATGCCATTGGCCACAAACTGATCGATCAAATATGACTGTCCATCTCCGGCTGTCATAGATCTGCCACAGGATTCCATTAGAAAAATATACAAAAAATCTACAAAAACCTTTATTTTTTGCAAGGTTTATATGGTTTTTCTTTGATGTATCGAAAAAAAGAAAAACCAATAGAATAAGCACCGTTTTTTTTAATCCGTACCCTATTTGGAAACTGCTTTATCAGGAACAGTTAGATCCAATGATATGAAAATCGCC
>PMUF01000555.1 GCA_003167015.1 Chitinophagaceae bacterium
AGGATGTTGAAAACTTCCTGTCCCATGGCATAAAGACGCTGAACTTCGGTAATGTTATCGAAGTCTGTCTTTCCGCTCAGCAGTTGCAGTTGTGACAGCGCATTCCGTAACCCTTTGTGGGGGGCCTCATAGGTTTTCATTCTAGGCATAAGGCAAATTTTTTTTATTGACGTCGAAAGTATCGGCCAGGCAGAATTTTTTCATTCTGAAGCTTATAATCGTAGTATAGGGTACAAAGCATGGCCGAGATATAGCCCTCGCCGCGAAGCAGCGCTTCATAGGCACTTTTGACCTCTTGTACCGGATCAAAAAGATGAATGCAAGCATCTATTGTACCATTTTCCGCCATTTCGATAATGGCCGAATCATACGCAACAGAATAGACCATGATGCGAGCTCCGGGAAACTTCTGGCGCAATTCCCCGACCGGCACTTGCAGATGTATGGAGGAGTCATCCACATCCGAACTGATAATGATCAGCCCATAGTCGGATTCGTCATCCGTGGGTCGGGACAGAACTGAAAAGTAGGATTCTTCGTAGCGTACAGACGCTGATCTGCTGACTCCGCAGATGATCTCCTGAAAGGCAAATGCCAGCAGCGGTATTTTGTCAACAAAGAGTATATTGTCCATGGAAGGAACATGCGATGGTGAAAGCATCGGAATCTTTTGTGTGATAGAGGCGGTGGCGTGCATAATATTATTTTAGCAATTGCAAAATAGCCGAATGTCCAAAGAAAAGTGAGCGACTTAATGCTATGCCCGCATAGAAAAACTTCCGGTGCAGAAAACTCCCTGAATGGGTTCAATATAAACCTACCCTGTCACGAAACTATTTCTACCGTCCGGGCATGAACTTATGGTAATTTCGTGATCGGATACTTTACAAAAAATCCTGGTTTTGAGGTATAGAAAAAATTCTATCTATTGTTAACGCACGGAAGAGGATATTTGATTATGAAAAAGGTGTTACTTGCTGAGGATCATTCGATCGTGATCAGGGGGATGAGGTTGATCTTCGAGACTGAATTCGCCGGCTACCAGCTGGAGGTTGCAAAGACGGTCACGGGTCTGATGGCCATGCTTAAGACCCATCACTTTTCCATTGCCATTATCGATCTGCAGCTGGAAGATGGTGATACGATCAATCTGATCGGGGATATCCTCAAGGCTTACCCTGAGCTGAATATCCTTGTATTTTCGGCCAATCCGGAGGAATTATATGCCCAACGTTTGTATAAGGAAGGGATCAAAGGCTATTTGCATAAGCAGTCAGAAGACAGGGAGATCATTATTGCGCTGCATTTGATCCTGGAAGGCAAGACCTATGTGAGTGAACATTTTAAGGGCTATTTGCTATCCAGGGACCCTAATAATAACTATGACAGCCCTTTCGAGCAGCTCACCCTCAGGGAAATGGAGGTGGTCCGCCTGCTGATCCAGGGGAAGAGATCTTTTGAGATCTGCAGGGAGCTGAATATCCAGCCGAGTACTGTAGCTACATATAAAATGAAGATCTTCAACAAGTTAAATGTCAATAATGTATTGGAATTAAAAGAGCTTGCGGTTACATTCAAGATCAGTCCATAAGCCGCATTCCCGAAACCGCCTATGCCTTCACCGCATTAATTCTATAGCCCTCCAAAAAAAGCCTAATGTCATGTAGAAATCGCTCTAAGGGCACCTGTCATAGAGATATGGATCTTTGACAAGTCATAAAACCAGTCCAATTACTTTGGTATGTCTATACCATGACGAGCAGTAGGGCGATCTTTCAATGAGGTCGCCCATTTTTTTGTATTGGCTGAACAAGACCTCGTCGTATGGGCGCATATCACCAGCAGGACTATCAGGATCAAGGTTCTCTTTTCCGGGCCACCGGAAGAGATCGTTTTTGCTTCCGTCGAACGAAACATATCGATAAATTACTTTTTGAGTGTTAAAAAAAGAGGGGAAGGTGTATACCCTCCCCGTAGTGTTCTAAAACCCTAAATCGTGAAACCTGTCGTTTCTATGATGTTGCTTCTCAGCAACGAAAAATTGATACACAAAAATTGGGTTTATTCTCATTAATTTATTTAAATAGAATTCTAGCGTGGTTTAGAAGGAATTCTATTCTCCCGGAGGGTCCCAAAGAGCCAGGAAGGCTTCAGATCACCCATTGCGAAGCCGCCTTAGTTTGCAACAAACGATGGCTTTATAGAAGGTGAGGCAGCCGAAAGCTGTCAGGATAAGCCCGGAAATAAGTACCGGCTTGAGGCCCTCGTATTCAATCAGCATAAATGATATGATAAAAACCATACCTGACAGCAGGACCGGGAACTCCAGCTTTTTGACGCCCATACAGCAAAGATCATGACACTGGATAGTGTTCAGCAAAACTTTGGCCAGGAGTCCAAAGCCGGCCAGCCGGGCGATGAGGGTATAGTCGTTGACGTGGATGGCGTAGAACAGGCAGGACAGCGATATATTGATTGTCCCTCCCGTCAACCGGTATACCCAACCGGTAAGCACCCTGTGATTGATCACAGAAAAAACCACCTCGCTGGCTCCGCTGACCAACAGGACCACCGCCAGCATCGCCCGGATCTGTTGCACCATCATGTGGTCCAGGATATCAATCCGGCATGTAGCATAAAGGAACATTACTCCCTCAAAACAAATCACCCAGGCAAATTTTAAAGCATTCATATATTCGAATTTTTTCTAAGGGGGTTAGAATTTGGTTTATCCCCTTTCCGAGGGTTAATCTCTTTCTTTGTCTTTATAAATAAAACGATTATAACATGGAAGGAACGCGTACTGAACTGATCGCTCAATGCCGATCGCTGCTCCAGTGGGCAGAGGAGAATGAGGCGCATATGCCCCGGCCTTTGCTGTTGGATCTTCTTACCCTGATCGGGAACTTGCTGGAATGCGCATAGCCCTTAGTGAGAGGGGCATTAACGTTTAATAAATTTCAAGTGTAGTACCGCCCGGTATTATGCATCGTTCGCTTTTGCGAATAGTCCGGTACGTTATAAACAACAACTTCGAATGTAAACGTATTTCTCATATTTCCCATGTTGAAAGTTATTAAGCAGGCAGCAACGGTGGACAAAACTAGCCCTTCACCACACAGCAGTTAATAGAGAAAGTTCGAGTACGACGTCTACATTGTTTACAAAATTTCATTCTTTGATAATTATCAAAGTTTCGTTGTTGGCTAACCGCAGCAGATAGATCCCTGAGGGGCGGTTATGGAGATCTATAAATTCCTGCCGGCCGGTGATCACCTGTTCGCTGATCAACCTTCCGCTGCAATCGAACAGCATTGCGGGCGTATTCAACAGGGCATCGGATCCAACGCTAAGGGTCATTCCTGTTGTGGCAGGATTGGGATACACGGATAAGGCGCTACCTGCTATCGTATTGTTTAGTACGATGATCGAAGAATAGCTGTCATTGCCGGTAGTATATTCTATCTTCAGCCGGTAGAAGGCATTCCCCGGCTGCNNGGCGGATGAGCATCCGTAAAGGAATAGCTGTTATTGCCGCTGCCAACCGCAGGCACGCTGTCAATGTCGGTAAAAATGACCCCGTCCATGCTTTTTTCTATCACAAAGGTTTTTGTATCGATCTCATCCTCGGTCTGCCAGGTAAGGACGTTTCCGCTGCTATTGGGAGTGCCCTGGAGCGAGACCGTCTTTAAGGCCAGGATATAATAGGCCGGGACAAATTCCCATAGGTCATTATTGTCGGTGGAAAGCGGGGTCCCTCCGCCCATGATATAGACATTCCCGGAAGAGATGAAGCCGGGTTGCGCCTGCCGGCCGGAGGGTTTGTTCGCGGGGGCGGGAAACCCTATGCCCCCATATACGGCGCTCTGGCCGCGGACATCATCACCGCCGGCCCAGGTCCACTCGCCGGTGCTGCTGGTATATTGCCACAGATCATTCAGCGCGCCCGGCGCGGTACTGACATCGAAGCCATAGCCGCCGAAAAGCCAGACATTGCCGGCATCATCCGCTGTGATGCTTTGTCCCATGCGTGCTCCCGGTTGGTTGGCGGCGGCGAACGCGCCTTTGGTACCATAGACACCCCGGTTATTGACGGTATTGTTTCCGCTGACCCAGGTCCATTGCACCGTGGCGGTGGTGTACATCCACAGATCGTTGTACAGGTTCTGGTTGACGTCTTCTCCGCCGAACATCCAGAAATTGCCGCCTGCATTCACAACCCCGCTATGACTGTCCCTCGCGCCGGGTGTATAAGCCGCAGATGCAACCCCCTTAGGCCCATAAACAGCCGAACTATTGGGGGTCGAGTTGCCGCTGACCCACATCCAGTCGCCGCCGATCTGGGCGGTCGACCGGGTGCAGGGTAAGAGGTTAAAAAGGCCGATGGAGATCAGCAGGCAGCGGACGCCTCGTATACTGGGCAGGGATGGGCAGGGTATCATAGATATCGTTTCTGATACAAAGATCTATCCCGATATTCTACGAGCGTCTAGAACGATTTCTTCTGAAATTTAGAAGTATTTCTATAGGATTGGGCCACCCCTACCCTCCCACTATATTTTGATGATCCTGATTGTCTTTTCGCCTTCCAACTGCAACAGGTAGATGCCGGCAGGAAGGTTAGCCAGGTTCATATATAGCTCCTGACCCGTGATCGTTTGTTCCCGGATCAACCTGCCACCCAGATCGAACAACCTGGCGGGCGTATTGACCAAAGCATTGGTTCCCAGCCTGACGGTTATACCGCCGGTGATAGGATTAGGATACGCACCCATTCCGTTACCTCCCGCGCCGGCGAGCACAATGGTGGATGAGTAGCTGATGTTCTCATAGGTATCCGTCATCTTTAACCGGTAATATATATTCCTGCCTTTCGGTGGGTCCGCATCCATGAAGGAATAGCTGTTATTGCCGCTGCCTGCTGCTGGCACGCTGCCGATAGGGGTAAAGACAACTCCGTCTGTCCCTCTTTCCACGATGAATAGCGCTGTATTGAGCTCATTGATGGTCTGCCAGGTAAGGGAGTTACCGTTACCCAGGGCGATGCCTTCCAGCGTCACTGCCGTCAAGGCCAATGGTGAGGGAGTGGAAAATTCCCAGAGGTCGTTATAGGTGTCGCCATTCTGATCGAAGCCACCCATGACCCATATATTGCCCGAAGCATCAGACCAGGCGCTGGCATCATTCCTTGCGCCAGGCACGTTACCCGCTGCGGCCGATCCTTTCGTTCCATAGCTCGCACCCTGGTCAATGGTATTGGCGCCGCCCATCCATGCCCATTGACCGCTGGTAGTAGAAAACATCCAAAGATCGTTCAACATATCCCCGTTGTCATTGACATCATAGCCGTTGCCGCCAAAGATCCACATATCACCAGCGGGATCGATTGCCCCGCCGGCCCCGATCCTTCCGCCCGGCATATTACCCGCAGCTGCGACTCCTTTTGTTCCATATACGCCGGCGGCATCTGTGCTACTGCTGCCTCCGACCCAGGTCCATTGGCCGCCGCTGTACTCCCACACATCATTGAAACAATTATTGTTTTTGTCCGACCCGCCAAAAAGCCAGGCATTGCCCGAGGCATCGATGCTCATGAACTGCCCGAATCTTGCAGGCGGCAGAGTGGCTCCCGTTCCCGTACCTTCCGTTCCATAAGATCCACCACTATTCGGCGTTGAATTGCCGCTGACCCAGGTCCATTGCTTTTGGGTGGGACTGTACGTCCACAGATCATTGTATACATTTCCATTCTGATCCCTCCCGCCGAAGATCCATACGTTGCCGGATGCGTCGGACCAGCCGCTGGCATAATAGCGGGAGCCGGGTGCGTTGCCGGCGCCCGGAGTACCTTTTGTCCCATAGACCCCTGTAGTATTGGTGCCGCTGCCTCCGCTGACCCAGGTCCACTTATTGCCGGAGTATTCCCAAAGGTCGTTGAGATAGC
>PMUF01000128.1 GCA_003167015.1 Chitinophagaceae bacterium
TTCAATCCTGCCGGCGGGCCTGCGTAGACCAGGGTACCGCCACCGTCGCCGGCTTCGGGACCGAGATCGATGACCCAGTCGGCGCTGCGGATGACGTCGGTATTGTGTTCGATAACGAGAATGGAATGGCCTTGTTCGATCAAAGCATTGAACGAGGCGAGCAACTTGCGGATATCATGAAAGTGAAGTCCGGTGGTCGGTTCATCGAAGACAAAAAGGATATGTCCCTGCGCCCTGCCTTTTCCCAGGAAGGAAGCCAGCTTAACCCGCTGGGCTTCACCGCCGGACAGCGTATCGGAGGACTGTCCCAGCTTTACATATCCCAGGCCGACATCGCTCAGCGGCCGGATCTTCTGCAGGATATCCTTCTCGTCTTTGAAGAAGTCCAGGGCTTCGTCCACACTCATCTCCAGAATCTGCCAGATATTTTTTTCGTGGTAGGTGACTTCCAACACCTCTTCCTTGAACCGTTTGCCGCCGCATACTTCGCAGGTCAGGTGGACATCGGCGAGGAATTGCATTTCAACGACCTGTTCGCCTTCGCCTTTGCAGGTATCGCAACGGCCGCCGTCGACATTGAAGGAAAAATGTTTGGGCTGGAAGCCGCGCATTTTGCTGAGCGGCTGACGGGAGAACAGGTCACGGATCTCGTCGTAGGCCTTGATGTAGGTGACGGGATTGCTGCGGGAAGACTTGCCGATAGGGTTCTGGTCGACCATCTCCACCTGCGAAACCGCGTCGATGTCCCCCTTAATCGCTTTATGCAGGCCTACCTTATCGCCGGGCTCGCCCTTGATCTTTTGCAGGGCCGGGTAAAGGATCTGTTTGACGAGGGTAGTCTTGCCGCTGCCGCTGACGCCGCTGACGACACAGAGGACTCCCAGGGGGAATTCGACGGTAAGATCCTGCAGGTTATTCTGCCGGGCGCCTTCGACGATCAGCGAACGGTTCCATTTCCGGACCGTTTTGGGCGCGGGGATGCCCAGCTCACCGCTGAGATATTTCCCCGTCAGGCTGTCTTCATTGGCGACGAGCGCATCGTAATTACCGGCGGCCACCACTTCGCCGCCGAGATGGCTGGCCAGCGGGCCCATATCGATGATATAGTCCGCATCGCGCATCATCATTTCGTCGTGTTCGACGACCACTACGGTATTGCCCAGATCACGCAGCTCTTTCAGCACGCGGATCAGCCGTTGGGTATCCCTGGAATGCAGCCCGATAGAAGGCTCGTCGAGGATATACAGGGAATTGGTCAGGTTACTGCCGAGTGAACGCGTCAGCTGGATGCGCTGGCTTTCGCCGCCGCTGAGGCTATTGGCCAGACGCGATAAGGTGAGATAGCCGAGGCCAACGTCCAGCAGGGTGCGCAGGCGATGATGGATCTCGATAAGGATGCGTTTGCCGATCTGTTGTTCATGGGGCGCCAATATCAATTCATCGAACCAGGTGGCGAGGTCACGGACCGGCATTTCACAGAGCTCACCAATATGTTTATCGGCGATCTTTACATACAGCGCTTCCTTGCGGAGGCGGTAGCCCTTGCAATCGGGGCAGGCAGTCCGGCCGCGGTAGCGGGATAAGAGGACGCGGTATTGGACCTTATACAGGTTCCGTTCAACTTCCGCGAAGAATTCGTTGATGCCCTGGGCGTGTTCATTGCCTTCCCAGAGGATCTTGTATTGTTGTTTGGTCAGGTCAAGGATCGGCTTGTGTACGGGGAAGTCGAATTTTTTGGCGGCTTTGATGAACTGGTCGCGCCACCAGACCAATTTTTCTCCTTTCCACGGGGCGACGGCGCCTTCATAGACGCTGAGTCGTTTGTCGGGGATAACGAGGTCGGCGTCGATGCCCAGTACCTGGCTGAAGCCTTCGCAGGTTGGGCAGGCGCCATAGGGATTATTGAAGGAGAAGAGGTTGGGAACAGGCTCTTCAAAGGTCAGGCCGTCGAGCTCGAAGCGGTTGGAAAAGGGTAAACGGTCTTTTCCATTGATTTCCAACAATAAATCTCCTTCTCCTTCATAAAAGGCTGTCGTTACCGAGTCGGAAATGCGGTGAAGGTCGTCTTCGTCGAAGTCTTTGGCAACCAGGCGGTCGATCATGATATAAGCAGCAGCCTGCGGCAGTTTCTTTTTCAACGCTTTGTCTTCCATTTCCAGGAGGTCTTCGATCCGAAGCGTTTCGCCGCCGGCATAGAGGCGGGAAAATCCTTTTTGGAGCAGGATATTCAATTCTTCTTTCGTGTCCCGGTTCTTGTGCTGCTTAAAGACCGTCAGCAGGAGTACTTTGTCTCCCTTGGGCAGGGTTGTGATGGCCGTTACGACATCGGCGACGTCATCTTTTTTTACCAGGCGGCCGGAGATGGGTGAAAAGGTCTTCCCTACCCGGGCGAACAGCAGGCGCAGGTAATCGTAAATCTCCGTCATACTCCCTACGGTAGAACGGGGGGTGCGGGTGATGACCTTTTGTTCGATGGCAATGGCGGGGCAGAGTCCTTTAATATAGTCTACGTCCGGCTTGTCCATACGGGCCATGAATTGGCGGGCGTAGGCGCTAAGGCTTTCCGCGTAGCGGCGTTGTCCTTCAGCAAACAGCGTATCGATGGTCAGGGATGATTTACCTGAGCCGGACACGCCGGTGACGACCACCAGCTGGTTGCGGGGAATAGAAACGTCGATATTTTTTAAATTGTGGACCCTGGCTCCTTTAATAAAGATAGCGTCGGTTGGAGAAGATAACTTACCCATATATTATAACAACAAACGTACATCAAAATCGATGAAGTAAATTGGCATATTTGTTGCCTTGATTTCGGACCCTACATAAGACAAAATAAGCAATTACTTTACCCTTTATGGGTGGTAACGGAGAATTAAAAAACAAAAAATTTCCCAAAATGTTGTTTATTCCAAAAATTGTATATCTTTAAAGCCTAATAGTACAAGTTTTATTTGTACACACTTGAAGAGAAACTGTTAATATCGTTATTTAACTAACCAAACTCAAAAGACGCCTATAGATTGATCACTTCTACATAGAAAAGCCAAACCATCTTTAAAATCCAAAATATATCCTATCACCTTTAAAACCCGTAGAAGTTTATGACATTGCTACGCAAAAAAACTGACCACGAACTTATTCACCAATTCAGGGATGGCGATCTGTATGCGCTGGAAGCGTTGATCGTCCGTCACAAGGATAAGTTGTACACTTCGATCCTCTTTCTGGTCAAGGACAAGTACCTTGCCGAGGACATTTTCCAAGACGTTTTAATCAAGATCATCGACACCATTCGGGGCGGCCGTTACACGGAAGAAGGTAAATTCCTTCCCTGGGCCATGCGGATCGCGCACAATCTCTGCGTCGACCATTTCCGGAAGGTGAAAAGGACGCCGGCTATCAAGACCAGCGATGACCGGGACATTTTCGAAGTGTTGCACTTCACGGAAGAAGGCGCCGACACCAAGATGATGAAACGTCAGAGTCATGACCGGGTAAGGCAGATGCTCGACCTGCTGCCGGAAGACCAACGTGAGGTCATTATTCTTCGTCATTATGCAGACCTGAGCTTTAAGGAAATTGCCGCGCTGACCAATTGCAGTATCAATACTGCGCTGGGACGGATGCGCTATGGCCTGATCAATCTGCGCAAGATGATGACAGAAAAAAAGATCGCTTTGTAACAATTTTACTTTAGAGAAGATTTTGGAAGATGGTAGCCCATATGCAGGTACGAAGAACTCGATGGGCGAGTTTTTTTAAGAATCTTTAACCGACTTTTAAGTACGGGGAACGGACAGAACCGCTAACTTCATTGTGTGAAAAGATCCATTAAAAAAATATTGAGGGTTCCCACTCGAACAGAGTGGGGACCTTTTTTTTCTGCTCCTGCCGACGCCCTGGCGACGGAAGGCAGCAATAAGAGCTTGTCATTCCGGCTCTCCATCCGGCGTTAAAGCACTTGCCCTTAGTCCTGCCGGAAGGTTGGATCGGAATGACGCCTAATTGAAAAGGCCGCTTCTTTCAGGAAGCGGCCTTTTTCATTTTTCATAGACTGGCAGGGCCATAGGGACAGGTCGTGGGCTGCCTGTAAATATTATTGTTAGGGGATAGGGGGTACCGTTGGATGACAGAGTATCCGGGAGAAACGTTGCATTGGCAGAGGTGCCGGTGGGCCGGCCTTACCGGCGTCCGAAGCGGAGCTACTGGCGGGCTACTCCCGGCTGCCGTTTGAAGGCATCCAGGCCGCATTGCAGCCATTGAGCGTATTCCTCGGGGTTGGGGGTATAGCCGACCGGTTTGTTCAATAACTTTTCGTCCGGGCTGATGAGGACATAGAGTGGTTGGGAGGCATTCTTAAAGTTCTCCGACTGAAGGGTTGCAAATTTGTCACCGATGGTGCGGATCTCTTTGACACTGCCATCGCTGGTGCGGAAGGAGAATTGTTGATCGTCCGGCAGTTGCTTGCGGTCGTCGACGTAAAGGGAGACCAGGATATAGTTGCCCCTGATCATATCTTTAACGGCCATTTTAGGCGCGACATTCTCCTCCATTTTCCGGCAGTTGACGCAAGCCCAGCCGGTGAAATCTATCAGCAGGGGTTTATGCTGCTGCCTGGCAAGAGCCAGTGCCTTATCATAATCATTGACCACGTTGGCCTCGACGCCTTTGTCCGATGAAACCTGCGAGCCATAGAGGCTATAAGACAACGGGGGCGGGAATCCGCTGACGAGGGCACGATTGGCGTATGAAGTATTGGTCAGACCGGGGAGAAGGTATACCGCAAAAGCCAGGAACAGCACGGCAATCAAAATTCTCACTTTGCTGAGTTTGGCGGGCGGGGGATCATGATGAAATTTGATGACGCCCAGCAGATAGAGGGCGAGGGCGATGCCGATGATGATCCATATGGCAAAGAAGGTCTCTCTTTTCAGCAGGCCCCAGTGACTGACCAGGTCGGCATTCGACAGGTATTTCAGCGCCAGGGCCAGTTCGACGAAGCCGAATACGATCTTTACGGTATTCATCCAACCACCGCTTTTCGGCAAGGACTGGAGCCAGTTGGGGAAAAGGGCAAAAAGGGCAAAGGGGAGACCAAGCGCCAGGCCGAAACCTGCCATGGCCACGGTCAGTTGTACCGCGCCTCCGTTTTGGCCCAGGGCACCTACCAGCAGGGTACCGAGGATGGGGCCCGTGCAGGAAAAGGAAACGATGGCCAGGGTAAGCGCCATAAAGAAGATACCGCCGATGCTGCCGATGCTCGATTTGGCGTCTACCGAATTGGAGACGCTGCTGGGCAGGGTGATCTCGAAAAGGCCGAAGAAGGACAGCGCGAATACGAGGAAGATCACTGCAAAAGCGATATTGAGCCAGATATTAGTGGAAATGGTATTGAGAATATTGGCGTTGTTGGCCTTCAGGAAATAGAAAGGAACGCTGATCAATATGTAGATCAGAAAGATAAAAAACCCATAAAGGAAAGCATTGGCGATGCCTTTGGACCGGGAGGCAGAGCGCTTGGTAAAGAAGGAAACGGTCAACGGGATCATGGGGAAGGTGCAAGGCATGATCAGGCCGAGGAGACCGCCCAGGAAGCCGAGGAAAAAGACGCTGAGCAGACTCTGGGTCCCGGAGTCTTCCGCGCCTGTACCCCCGCATTTATTGACGGGGTTGGAAAGATCGATGGTCGATTTTTTGAGATCATTGGCGGCGCTGGCCGATTGCTGCAGGTTGGTGGATTTGGCCACGAGCGCACCATCGGCGCCATGACCAAAGCGGAAGGGCACTTCTATGGGTCCTGCGACGTCATTCTTATTAATGGCCATGAAAGTGACAGATCCTTTGAGGTCACCCGTTGCTGTGCCACCAAGCCGGATATGGACAATCCATTGGGCGTTGCCGGTGAAGAAACGGGTGTCGGCATTGTTGAACAGAGAATCTTTTTTGTGCTGTAGAGTGCCTTTTTCTTCAATGGCCAGGATGGTTGCACCGGCATTACTGTCCAGTGAGACCCGGGAATTGGGCAGGCTGTCGGGCATTGTGGTGGAATACAGCCGCCAGCCGTCGCTAATATCGCCATGGAGGATCAGAACAGGATTGCCGTCCGCCCCTTTGGCCGCGCTAAAGCTCCAGTTGACTACGCTATGAGCTGTATCAGACTGCTGCGAGAATGCCCTTTGCTGGGAGAAGATAAAAACGGAAATAACTGCCAGCAGGAGACTGGGCGGGTTGAGCAGCCGGAGGAAAAAATCTTTATGCAGGCGCGTATTCATTTTATTCGGGTTCCCGGGCAAAGAACCCGTTTTTAATTCAATGAAATGGTCGGATAGCCGACCTTGACCTACCCGCCTATATTCACTTTGATATCGACGTCTGCGGGCGGCAGGCATTCGTGGTCATTACAAACCATAAATTCTACCTTTCCTGCCAGGTTGGTTTTGATATTGCTTTTCAATTTGACGACCTGGACGAAGTCGACGGTCTTTTCGTAATACTTCACATCGTGATTCCAGGCGGATTCAAATTTTTTTACCAGCTGGCCTTTTTCCTGTACGCCGCCATTCAGGGCGAAAAGGGGGCTTTTGGTAAAAGTAAAGGTCGTGGGGATGGGGCCGTCGCCGCCGGCATCCTGGGCATATAGATGATAGTCCCCGCCGATAGTGGCGGTCATATGCACCTCATAGGTCATGGCGGCAATCTTTTTGGCAGAATAAGTCCAGCTAACCTGTTTACTGGATTGGGCCATGGCGATGGTGGTGGTCAGGAGGGCTAATACGGCGAGTAATGTTGGCTTCATAAGTCTCAAAGTTCAGTGTACAAACGTTAGCAAAATATTAAAAGTTGGCCGCGGCAGCTTTTGTCGTGACCAGCGGCGTGCCTGACTGGATAAACAGCGTCCGGAGGATGGCCTTGCCGTCTATGTTACCCAGGGCGTCCGAGCAAGCACGCTCGGGATGGGGCATCATCCCAAAGACATTGCGGTCTTTATTGCAGATGCCGGCGATATTGTATAACGATCCGTTGGGGTTGGCGTCCGGGACGATCTGTCCTCCGGCGTTGGCATACCGGTAGATCACCTGGTTGCCGGCCTCGAGTTCATCGAGGGTTTTTTCGTCTGCATAATAGCGGCCTTCGCCGTGGGCGATGGGTACTTTGAGCGCATGGCCCTTGTCGCCTGCCCCGCGCAGATAAATGTTTTTGGAAATGAACTGTTGGTTGGCGTTACGAAGCAGCGCGCCGGGCAAAAGATGGGATTCACAGAGGACCTGGAAGCCATTGCAGACACCCAGTACTTTACCGCCATCGGCAGCAAACCGGGTGACGCTGCTCATAATGGGGCTGAAGCGTGCAATGGCGCCGCAGCGCAGGTAGTCGCCATAGGAGAAGCCGCCGGGAAGAACGATGCAGTCGTCTTTGCCCAGGCCGTGCAGATCGGTATCCTTATGCCAGAGCATGATCACTTCCTGATCGAGGTCGTATCGCAGGGCATCCTGCATATCACGATCGCAATTGGAACCGGGGAAAACGACAACTCCGAATTTCATGGGCGCATGTTTTAGAGGGCAAAGGTACGAAATCAGACAAAATAGTTCATAAACAGAATATATACCACTATTAACCAATGCAATATGAGGGGGCCGGTGGTGCGGTTGGGATAATAGTAGGCGGCGGCATGAAAAGCGGCAAAGGGTACTGCCATGAAGATCCAGTTCTCGTAGGAATTGCCGCGGGTAATGAGGATAATGATGATGGCGACGAAGAGGAATAGCAGCAGCAGGCTCCAGCTTTTTCGGGTCTGGATAAGGAATTTGCTGAGGTTTTTTTGGACGAAATAGCCCCCGATGATAAAAGGGATGACCAGCCAGGCCATGCCCATGGCGATCCAGATGGAGGAGGGGAATGCCGGCACCTTGAATACCACCGAAGGAACGATTTCGGCCCACTTCCATTGGCTGGACAGGTAGAGAATAAGGAAAAGGAAATAATAGGGGAAGGTGAACCCCAGCAGTCCGACCAGCCATTCACGGATGCGGAAAGGGCGCATGGTGAGTAGTCCTGACAAGACCAGCAGCAGGAAGCTCATGGCGGGTATATACAGCAGGGAGACGATGCCGGTCCAGATGCCGATATTGAAGATGGCCGTGCCCGGCCGCTGGCTGTTGTACAAGTCCATCATGCGGTACCACACCCAGATCATGATGGTATTGATGAGAAGGGGGGCGGAAAAATGATCCCAGTCCGGCAGCAGAGAGGTGATCAGGATATAGGACATACCGGGCAGGTAGGTGGGCTTGGGCAGGACTTTATGATGGTTGAAGATCCTGTTGAAAAGCAACGCCTGGCTGTAAAGCAGCACAAAAGTGAGAATAGAATACAGGATATCGATATGATGGAAAACGGAGATCAGGGCATTCAGGATCAGCCGGTAAAGGTAATTGTCGTTCGTGTCCAATACCGGCGCTACGGGATGCAGGAACAGGTGGAATTTAAGCACCAGCGCATAGATGAGCAATATGAGAGCGTTAGCAGGGCTTTTCTGTCTGAAGATACCGATCACCGGGTGGGGGGTGTTACAATTTAAAAATCAACTTTTGCAAAGCAAAGATAGTTCCTGTACAGACACGGAATGATTGATTCCCAGGAACTGACCTGCCGGCCATACCGGGGCATGAAATCATATCCTCTGTCGAGGTTATGGAGGGTGGGATAACGGGTGATCCTGCCTTCCGGGGAGATGCTTTGGTCATTGAGCAGCATATTCCGGCGTTCGTAGAGGTTAAAGAGAAAGTGTAGCTCGCCGCCGGTGTTGACGAGTTCGTGGGAAATGAGGTTTTCGGACTCGTCATCGAACTGGCTTTTGGGAATGATATTGCTCCACTGCAGATTGCCCTCCTTGTCATACGACAGTACCATCAGGTTTTCCGCATGATAACGGGTGGCATATAAGCCGCGGTTCATCCCCCAGGGGTTGTAATAAGGATTGTAAGGATTGTAATAGCCCGGACCGTAACCGTAGCCGTAGGGATTCATATAATCCCAGCGGTTGTACATCGCGCCGCGGGAGGTGGTATACAGTGATTCGCTGACCAAAAGATAGCCGCCATCCCGCTTGGTGATAATATGCTTGATGAAAAAATCGTTGAAGGCCGTCTTGATGGTGGCGTCGCTGCTTTTAGCCAGGGCCCGGAGCTCATCGGTGAAGACGGTGACCTTCTCCTGCAGGCGGGCGTTGGTCGCTTTATCCCATACCACCGTGTAAAGCCCTTCGATGTTGCCGCGTCGCTGTTTGTAATAAAAGCCGGAGATGATATAGGTATTGTTGTTATTATCCACTTTCATTTTGATCTCATCGAGGATACGATCGCCCGATCCCAGGTCTCTTATACTGAAGCTATCCGCGACGGGTCCCTTGGTGACGACGGAAACGCGGGAGACATAATCATTGCTGCCGCTGCGCAGGTATTTCCCGAATACGAGCTGGCCCTGGTTGTCCAGGAAAAAATCGGTGAAAAGTTCGTTGCGTTCTTCCATCGGGAGAAAGATGCGATGACGGTCGATCAGTTTGAGATCGGCGTCATACAGGAAGGAGGTGAACAGGAAATTCCTGGGGTCTTTGCTATTGATCTTGAAGATCATGATCCGCTG
>PMUF01000302.1 GCA_003167015.1 Chitinophagaceae bacterium
GCTTTTAGAAATTCAATATTTTCCAACCCCAGCCTTTTTGCCTTTTGCTGTGCCAACTCCAGCAGATTCTCTGCGAGATCGACTCCGATCACCGTTCCCCCATTGCCCACCGCCTTTGCTGCCGGCAATGCCGACGCTCCCGTCCCGCAACACACGTCCAATACCCGCATACCCGGTTCAAGGTCCAGCAGCCCAACCGTTCGCAGGCCACACCGGTCCCAAAAACCCAGAGCGGGATCATCAAAAAAATCCACGGTAAAATTGTAGGTCCTTTCTGCCTTTTCCTGCGGGGTTAGTGCCGCCATAGTGGCGAATTTTTTCCAAGTTACGAAATTCATTAATGTCAATTCCACCGCCCTGAAACGGACAGTTAATGTAGCGTAATCGGACAGTTTGAGGCATTTCGGCAGTCTAAATTTTTGATTTATAATACTTTAAGATCTGGCACTTTTTTTAGTCTTTTTATGGCATGTTTAAAAGCAGTCTCAAAATCGCCTGGCGCAGCATCAGCCGCAACAGAATGTTCAGCATATTGAATGTAGTGGGTCTGGCGATCGGCATGGCGGTGGCGTTGCTGATAGGACTGTGGGTAACCTACCAGTATTCCTATGACCGTTTTCTCCCGGCATATGATCAGGCCTACCAGGTAAAGTATAATTACGGTGGTCAGGGAGAAATAAATACCCGGGACATGCTGCCGATACCCCTGGAGGCAGCGATGAAAGACATTCCCGGGATCGGGCATGTTGCGCTAACCTATAGTACGACAACCTATGGACCGATGTCTCAAATTCTGAAAGTTGGGAACAAAGAGCTGGGTCCTGTCGGGATTGCAACCAGGCCCGATTTCCTGAAGATCTTTCAGTATCCGCTGCTAAAAGGGGCCGTAGACGATGTGCTCAGGGATCCGCATTCGATTGTTCTGACAGAGTCCACGGCCAAGGCTTTGTTCGGGGACGAGGATCCTATGGGGAAGACGGTTGATGATGGTCCCGGTATACTATGCAAAGTGACCGGGGTGCTGAAAGATATTCCGGCTAATTCCAGTTTTAAATTCGATTTCCTGACCTCATTTGCCTGGTATGAAAAACACTGGGGCTGGGTAACGAATGGCATGACAGACTGGAATCTGGATGAATTCAAGGTATATGTTTCGTTAAAACCCCATGTCACCTACGCGCAGGTACAACCCCAGATCAATGACCTTGTCAAAAAGTATGCGCCGGCGACATACCTGATATCCCACCAGCACCCTATCCTGCAGCCCTTGAAAAACTGGCATCTTTATTCGGAGTACAAGAACGGCGTCGAGGTCAGCGGTTTGGTCGAATATATACGGATCTTCCTTATTATCGGCATCCTCGTCTTGGTGATCGCCTGTATTAACTTTATGAACCTGTCCACCGCCCGGTCCGAAAAGAGGGCCGTCGAGGTGGGAATAAAGAAGGTCGTAGGGTCTACCCGCAGCGCATTGGTCATTCAATTCCTCATGGAGTCGGTCGTGCTCGCCTTCGGCGCTTTCCTGCTGGCTTTGATCCTTGTGCAATTCGCATTGCCTGCCTTCAACGCAATGGCGGGAACGGCTATCCGCATCCCCTTTGCAAATCCTATCTTCTGGCTGTTGATGATCAGCTATATCCTGTTGACGGGTTGTCTTGCCGGCAGCAGACCTGCATTTTATCTTTCTTCGTTCCAACCGGTGAAGGTGCTGAAAGGCCAATTGAGTGTGGGCAAATTTGCTGCCTTGCCAAGAAAGATCCTTGTCGTGCTCCAATTCAGCGCCTCGGTTGCATTTATTATTGGCACGATTGTCATTTATCAACAGATAGAATATGCCAGGAACAGACCCAGAGGGTATGATGCCAACCGGCTGATCGTGTCGGATGGGTGGGCAATACCGAAATACACCGCGATAAAACAGGAAGCCCTGCAATCGGGGGTGGTGACGAGCATGGCATGTTCATTTAGTCCGCCGACGGAAATCTATGGGTATGGCGACATAGAGCAATGGACAGGCGGCATACCATCCAACGAGCCTGTAAAGGTGGCGCTGAACGCCATTGGCGATACCGACTATTTCAAGACGCTGGGAATCACTATCAAGGAGGGCCGGAATTTTGCGGGGCCCCTCGGCGGAAGTGATACCCTTTGTGCCATCTTCAACGAAGCCGCGATCAAACGAATGGGGATAAAGGAACCGCTGAATCAGACCATCTCCTGGTCGTACTCGACGCTGCCAGCAAAGCTTCTCATTATCGGTGTGGTGAATGATGCGTTGACGAACGCGCCGTTTGCCCCGGCGGAGCCGACGATATTCGTCTATCGAGGCTGGCTGTTCAGTATTAGTTATCGCTTGTCGCCCCACGTGGATGCGCATGTTGCGATCGATAAGCTGCGGACGATCTTTCAGAAATATCGCCCGAACATGCCCTTTCAATACCATTTCGTGGATGACAGCTATGCGGCAAAGTTCGCATTGGAAGGCCTGGTAGGAAAACTGGCCGGAATTTTTGCCGCGTTGGCGATCTTCATTTCCTGCCTGGGACTGTTCGGTCTGGCGGCATATATTGCCGAACAGCGTACCAGGGAGATCGGGATAAGGAAAGTCCTGGGTGCATCTGTCAGCGAAGTGTTCTTCCTTATCGTAAAGGATTTTCTTCTGCTGGTGATCATCAGCTGCCTGATTGCTTCACCTTTCGCCTTTTATTTTCTGCGGAACTGGCTTAATGGGTACTATTATCATACTTCGATAAATCCTGCAGTGTTTGTTGTTACGGCCGCCGGCGCTATTATTTTGGCGGTGGCCACTACCAGTTTCCAGGCGGTGAAAGCAGCTTTGATGAATCCTGTCAGGTCCTTGCGGACAGAATGAGGTAAATACCCACATCCCGAGCGGCTCGCTTACTAAAATTTCAGCGAATCAGGATCACTGTACCTTTGTCTAGTTTGGGGGGTTGGCCCTGCAGCTGGTAGCTGCAATACCAGACATAGGTTCCGATGGGGGCGTCGTGGCCGCCGATGGTGCCGTCCCAGCCAGCGAGGGGCGTGCGGGTTTCGAATACCCGCTGACCGTAACGGTCGTATACGACGAAGTCAAGAAGCGTAAAATTGCCATACAACAAGGGGCGGAATAGGCTGTTGTGACCGCTGCCGTTGGGAGTAAAGGCGTTGGGCACGAACACCCCGATCAAACATTCCTTGACGGCGAGGATATTCACCGTGTCGGATGCCACACACCCGTGGAAGTCGGTGACCTGGACCCAATAACTTCCTACACTGGTGATGGTAATGGAGGACTGTGTGCTGCCGTCGCTCCAGAGATATGAATCGTAGGGGCCGCCCGACGGGGTGAGTGCTCGGGGCTCGCCCGCGCAGATCACACTGCTGGTATCCAGCATGGGCGTTGGCCGGTAGATACTATCGAGTTCTAAGGTCCCGCGGGACACGCACCCGTTGGGATAGTTGGCGACCACCGAATAAGCGCCGGCGGTATGTACATACAACTGCTCCGTTCCGGCGCCGGTGTTCCATTGATAGCCGGTGAAGCCCGGACCTGCATCGAGTAGCAGGCTGTCGCCAAAACAGATGCTGGTGTCATTGCCCAGATAAATGGGCGGCGAAGATTGCGGCGTCACCGTGACATTGGCCGTGACGGTACATCCCGGGCTGCGCTGTGCCGTGACCGTGTAGCTGGTAGTAACGTCGGGGGTGGCCATGGCGAGATTGCCGGCCGGCGCGAGGTCGTAAAGGGGACTCCACTGGTAGCCGGTATAGCCGGCAGTGGACGTCAGCGTATCCGTATCGCTGTTGCACCGTACGGTGTCGGGCGTTACATGAAACGTAGCGTTGGCATCCTTCACCGTGACCGTAGCCTGCAGGGTCCCGCAGGTGTTGGCGGCGACTACGGAGTAGGTTCCGGGCGCGGAAACCAACAGGCTGTCAGCGGTGCTGTTGTCGCTCCACAGATAAGTCGTGAAGCCCGGCGTCGGCAGCAGCGTAATCGGGCCGTTGGAACAGATCACCGTGTCTGCCGGAAGCGCCAGGCTGGGAAGGGAGGAAAGCGAGATATTGACCGGTGCGGTCTGGGTGAAATACTGACAGTATCCCTCTACCTGCGCGGTTACCGTTGTGGTGCCTGCCTGTTGAACGATCAACTGAATGCTATCGCCCGAAATGAGGCCGGACCTGAAGTAGGCAGGATCGTAGGTCCAGGTCGCCGCCGCACCACAGTTAGCCGAGTTGTCGAGATAGTAGACAAGGGTATCGTTCAATGCGCAGAGCGCACCCTTTTGCAGGATGTTTACGGCGTTGCAGGTGCCGCCCTGGAAGCAATCCAGCTCCGCTGTCAAATCGTTGTTCATGTCGTATGGCGTGCCGGTGCTGGAAGAAAGCGAGTAGCCGGCGGTGGCGGTGGCCGGTCCGTAATAAAATGTCGCGGGTGCACATTCGGTGCAAGTGGTGACGGTCAAAGGCCGGTCGGTCGCGACGCAGTTGGCGGCGGTGCCGGTTTGCAGCTGACCGCTGCTATCCAGTTTCAGGACGAACGCTTCGATAAAATCGACGTCGCTGGCTGTGGGCGAGGGATCCGTTCCCACGACGACCAACCCTTTGCCTTGCGCGCGGACATTGAACGGGAGGTAGCCGTTGATGCCGGTATGGAGTTTGTTGAGCTCTACCGTCCCATTGCGCTGTATGCGGCAGACTTCGAGGTCATCGGTGCCGGATATTGTGACCCGGTTGGCCAGCCAGAAGTCCTGGTCAGGGGTCAAAGTGACCGAAGGCGGTTCAGCGTCGATCCAGACCTGCGCAGCGGGCAGGGAAGGATCCAGCGGGTCGGTCCCAACGTTGAGGGCAAGGAACATATTTCCTTGCTGGTCCAGTCCGGCCATCAGGTTGTTAGCAGTTGAGGTATACCGGTAGGTAAACACGTAGGCAGAATCGTTGACGGCGAAAATGCCGTTGACCCGGGCGGTGGTGCCGCTCCCGGCAGTGAACAGCTGAGCGTATACCAGGTTGCCGGTGTTCAGGTCCAGGCGGTCGACGCCAAATTTGTCGAGCTGCGACCCATCGTAGCTGTCATAGGCAATGAAGACGGCATCGGGGCTGCAGGTAATCGCCTTGTACTGCGGGGTATAGGCCCCGTGCGACACGTCGCGCTTCCACACCAGATTGGCGTTGGCGTCGAAGCGGGCGACCCAGACGGACATGCTGGATCCCGCACCCCAATACTCTTCAAAGGCAGCGACAAAGCCGTTGTCGGGCGTGGCGACCGCATCGACCACTTCGGTGTCACCCAGTACCCAGAAATGACACCAAAGGATATTGCCGTTGTAGTCCAGTTTGAGCAGCACCATTTGGCGATAGGCATAATAATTTTGGGTGTAATAGTCATTCCCGATGACCAGGAGGTTGCCATCTGCCGTTTGCAGGATCCGCCGGAATTCCATGACCTGGCCGGCGATGTTGATGTTTTTTGTCCACATGATAGCACCGTTGCTCTGGTAGCGGGTGACCAGGCCGTCCGTTGTACCGAGGTCGCCGACCGTGACCTTGCCGCCATCGGGCATGGGTACGACGTCCCGCATCAGCGAGCGTTGGGCCGAGACGTATTGGATATTGTAGGTTTTGCCGCAGCCGGAAGGAATGGGCGGCGGGCTCACAACCTGGGCGCAGGCCGGTCTGCCAAAGTTGAGGAGCGACAGCAGTAGAACAAGGTAGGTCCCTGGGTTTGGGGGAAACATGCGCCAAAATAAGGAGAAAATTGAGATTTTGCTAGCCGTTTCAGCGGAATTAGATCAGCCTTCTTGATCGTACAGCGGATTTTTGTATATTTAGAAGAACGTTAGCCTTTCGATCAAAAATGGAAAGTCAAAATTACTTAGATGAATTTGCTCCGGAAGCTCTAGCCGTGGTCGGAAGGCGAAAATTATTGCCGGTTTGGATGAAGATCTTCATTTGGATTTTTATGGTAGCCGGCGCATTTGTGGTCCCGATTATTATGATGGGGATTTTTGGTTTTTCATGTTCACTGGCCATATATGGGTTTGAGACAACGGAGCCGACTAGTACGGTAGGGATTTTTATCTCGCTGCTCTTTGTTTTGAAGGGATTGGTATCATATGGTCTTTGGTTTGAGAAGACATGGGCGATAAATTTGGGGCTGTTTGATGCGTATCTGGGTATTGCCATCTAGGTTATATCTATGATATTTCCACTCGGTCGGGTCATATCGCATTTCTCTTTCAGGCTTGAGCTTGTATTCCTGATTCCATATTTGCTAAAATTATATCGGATTAAAAAGCCGTGGACCACAAAAATTTCAAGATCGTTTTCCTGACCTCGATCCGATATCGTCCAAAAATAGCTTCCGGCTAACTACCCATGCCTCCGTCGATTCGCTGATCAAGGCGTATCACCTCCAATCCTTTGAAAAGGCAGACCTCGATGGCAACGGTTTGACCGATCTGATCTTCAATGGATCGCGGTACAGCTATTCGCTCTCGGATTCCTTTGCAAACCCGCTATCGTTGGCGATCTTAAGTTTTGGAAACGACAGTTTTTATGTCCGCGATCTGAGCCTGGATCATTTTGAAGATATCGCCGCACATCCGATCCGACTCGACGGCAAACCATATATCCAAACCATTCGCGTGACTCAAAGTCACATTGGCGCTGAATACCACATGTTAGCCTCTAAGAATTTGCATCAGCAAAACCGGTGTAGGCTGTTCGATTTCGGTACATTTACTGTTCACTTCTGGTACCCCGCTCAGCTGCTGCTGGCTATTGCTCTGTAAAGCAACTGACGACTTGTGTGGTGACTGCCGTCACAGCGATAACGAGAGCCCAGGTTGGGTGCCCCAGGCGATAAACGAAAAAAGCGGCCACCAAAAACATCGCCGCTCTGAACACCGCCAAAGCAGGCAAGCGCAACCTTTTGGTCGACTTTGGAGACCCAAAGACAGCCCATAAGATAATGGCCGCGATGACCAACCCAGCCGCCAGACCGATGCGCAGCCATACATTGGTCGGTTCGTTATACCCGTACCAGCCAAAGGCCACCAGCATCAACAGCTCTAACATGAATACTACGATTCCGATGACAGATTTGAGCATGCCCCTATATTTGAATTCATTTTGTTGTATGTAATGTACTAGCTATTTTGTAGCTTAGAAGGTCAATCCAAAAATATGATCCGCAAGGATTTCTTAAAAAATCTCCTGCCGTTGCCTTTTCTTGGCGGCGCCTCCATCCGGGGAGAGAAAAAATTGAAGATCTTTATCAAAAGCGCCTGGGGATCGGATGACCCGACGAGAGCCTCCTTCCCTTTCCTTCATGGGAACGCGCTTGCCGAAGCCGGCCATGAAGTACAAATATTTTTGCTGGGCGAAGGTGTGAGCCTGATGCGGGACAGCACCCTGAATGCCATAACGCCTGTCGGCTGGCCTCCCCTGAAGGAAATATTGCCAAAAGTGCTAGCCAATAAAATCCAGATTTATGCATGCGGCGCCTGCTGCAAGGCCCGAGGCATTGTGGCCGCCGACCTGGACAATAAAAACGCGAAGTTCGGCAATCCCCAGATCTTCGTCGCCCTGACAGAATGGTGTGATAAAATTATTACTGAATAGCCCTACCCCGTTCTTCACCTGTTCCTCTGTGATATACGCCTTGAATTCCTGCTTGCAGAATGCTCAAATCTTGACAATTCTCAAATTACTGCTCAATATTGCTAACATCTCTTATGCAATTCCATGAAGACTTGCATCCTTGAGAGACAAGTTCGGGCGCTCATCTCTTTCCTATATAACCTAGGAATGCAATCGGCTGCTCCTCCAACAACTGTGGAAATCAAAATAAATGAATTTTGAATATTTCTGTACCATGCAGCATCTGATCTTAAGCCGGAAACCGTATCAAATCGTATCATACTGTATCATAACGTATCAATTTCCGGAACTCCTAACCGGAAGATCCCCCAAAGTCCATCGTAGTGTCCGAATGTTAGTGTCGGCAGGTCGCGGGATTGGCGAGGGCCGAACCGCGGAAGCGTCGGATCTGCCATAGATACCGTTGGATGGACGGCAACCAGTAAAGAAATTTTACTATTTTTACGGGAATGCCATCATCCCCATTCCATGAATAGAAAAATACCGATCAACCGAAAGAGAGTCCCGGCCATGCTTGTCGTGTCGATTCTCCTTTCTCTTGGCCTTGGACACCTGATTTTCTTTCCTGAAAACAAATCAATAATTGGGTCTTTCAACAGGATATCTTTTGCAATTGCTTTCCCGGTGCTGCTCTTTTATGTCGTCATCACGTTTGCTGACTTCATGAAAACGAAATTTGACAAAAATGCGGGCTTCGAGATCACCGAAACCGGCATCTTTGATAATCTAAGCATATTTTCCTGCGGCGAGATCCGCTGGAGCGACATTTCAACGGTAGAGATGATAAGAATGTTCGAGGTGAATGCCCTGGTTATCAAGGTCCGTAATCCCCATCAATTCCTGACCGGTAAAAACGTCCTCACGCGGTACATGTTAAAGAGGTATATCAAAAGCTCGGGAAGTCCCATTGTGATTTCCGAAAAAAGAGTCAACTACGACCTCAATGAACTCAAAGCCAACATTCTGGCCTGTCTTCCACCTACGCTCGACTAAAAAGCATCACTGACCACCCCCTCTTCCCCCTCTTATTCCCGGTCTCCCTATCATGCATGGGATAGATGTTTATCGTCTTAAACATCGGGTTAGCTAACGTCTTGTAAATCTGCCCAAATCATAGTTATCTTAATTCCTGGTTACATTTTACACATATTTCGTTGCACTTGGAAAATGAGGACATATAGGTTAACTTAACATGATGGAATTTACCGCCAAACTAATTGTTGGAAAAAAAAATCCTGAAGCGGTGATCGCGATGGTCGGAGCTGGCGGGTTAATCGTCTCTGTTGCCTTCAGTATTGTCCGCAGGTACCAATATTTTGGATTGTGGGGATGTATAATAAGCTTGCTTATACTGATCATAGGCGCGGCTCTGGCCAAGGGTGACCTGACCTTTGTCGAAATATCTGATGAAGATCTGGTGATCAACAGTGCAGAAATTAAAGTGGGGGAAGTCATTTATCCATTGGGCCAGGTAGGCGACATCGTGTTTGATGTAGATGGTTATGATGGAATGCCCGATCCAGGCAATATTACAAGAAATGGAAGACAGGTTCTGTTGAACGGAATGGACAATTACCTCAGTTTTGTCTTGGATGAGAAAAAGCAGGAGTGCACTTATTATTTGTCCGGCCCCGAATCAATACAGCAGATGGGGCTGTTATTCAGGGATTGGTATTCGAAGCAGTACCCATTTGAGGAGCGGATACGGAAAGGAGGAAGGACCTTTATGTTCGATCCGGTGAGTTCGGACGAGGACTTTGAAAATAGGAAGCGGGCGGAGGGGTATTGAATTTAGTGCATAAAACCCGCATCCACCGCGCCTCCTCTAATAGTTATTCTAATCATATTCGAACAGTCATTGGATCGAAAATGGGCATTCTAACCTTAAGGAAGAAATACAGATAATTGATTTATAATTCGTTTTAAAACTGGCATTACATTTGATGCCTATGCATATACCTTCTATGCTTACTATATGCTAAAAAACTACTTCACCATGGCCTGGCGCAGCCTCCTTCGCAACAAGGTCGCTTCCGCCATCAATATCGGCGGCCTCACCATCGGACTATCTGCAGGCATCGTTATCCTGCTCTTTGTCATGGACCGGATGGGCGCCAATAAGTTCAATAAGAATTACAAAGCCATCCATTTGGTGATGTTCAACTACAAACGTTCAGGGAGCGTCTTTACGGACCGGATGACTCCGCTCCCTCTGGGTCCCGCCATAAGGAAGGAGGTGCCGGCTCTGCAAACGGTGGCCCGAACCCGGCAAACGCAGTGTCTGACGCAGTATGGCAGCAAGATCCTGTACCAGTCAGCCATGTACGCAGAACCCGATTTTTTTAAGATGATGACCTTTCCGGCACTGAAAGGCGATCCCATAGCCACCCTCACAACCAACAATTCAATAGTGCTGACGGAGAGTGCCGCCCGCCGACTCTTCGGTAAGGACGAGGCCCTGGGCAAAACCATTGTGGTCGATAGCGCCAATCTCCTGACCGTGGGAGCCGTCATCCGGGACGTACCCTTAAACAGCTCGGTACAATTCGACATCGTCCTACCCTTCTCCCGCTATGAGCAAGCCAGCAACGTAGCCCTGGACTGGAACGCCGGCGCAGCCTGGACTTGGATCCAATTGCGCCCCGGCGCTTCCCTCACAGCGGTCAACAGTCAGCTGAACCGGCTCCTCAGCGAACATATTGACGCCAAGAGTCTCCATAGCTATGCCCTGGCCTATTTTGCTTATCCCCTCGACAGGCTCGAACTCTATAGCAGCTTTAAAAACGGCAAACCCGATGGCGGCAAGATCTACCTGGTGCTGATCATGGCCACGCTGGCAGCACTGGTCCTGTTGGTCGCTTGTGTCAATTTCATGAACCTCAGCACCGCCATGGCCGAACAACGCGCACGGGAGGTAGGGCTGCGCAAAGTCCTGGGCGCTTCCCGGAGGGTCATCATCGGGCAGTTCCTCGGCGAGGCGCTGCTGCTGGCGCTGATCGCCCTGGTCCTCAGCATTCCGCTGGCCTATATCATCCTGCCGGAATTTATGGCCTTCAGCGGTCAGCAACTCACGCACGAATTCGGCGATGCGCAGCTATGGATCATACTGTTGATACTGGGGATTTGCACCGGGCTGGTGTCGGGTAGCTATCCGGCCCTCTATCTTAGCCGTTTCCAACCCGTAAAAGTGCTGAAGCGAATGGTCTCACTGGGATGGAGCGGCATGGGTTTCCGCCGCGGCCTGGTCACCTTCCAATTTGTGATCGCGATCTTTTTGGTCATTGGCATCATTGTCTGTTTCCGGCAGATCGATTATGTAGCCAGCCGTCCTATTGGCTTCGAGCCGTCCAATTTACTCGACATCCCCGCTGACGGCGACCTGCCCGGACATTTTAACCTCTTCAAACAGCAGGTGACCGCCATCCCGGGCGTGCTGGACGTAACCGCAAGCAGCGACAACATCATCCGCGCTGCGTTAAGCATCAATAACCTGGACTGGCCCGGCAAGCTACCCGGCCAGGATTTTATCTTCCGGCGCAGCATCGTCCAATACGATTGGACGCGGACGACAGGCATTACCCTTCTCGAAGGGCGCGACTTCAGCCCGGCCTTCGGGGCCGACAGCAGTGCCTGCCTGTTAAATCAAACGGCGGTGCAACGCATGGGCCTCAAAGAACCCGTGATCGGGACCAAAGTGGGCAACCATACCGTCATCGGTGTCATCAAAGATTATGTGCTGAACGATCCTGCCGGCACGACGCCGCCTTTGATCGTCTACTTGTCCCAAAACAGTCTTAGCCATTTCCTGCTGCGGATCACCAATGACGGGCAGTGGGAGGATCGCCTCGCCCACATCGAAAAAATTGCAAAGAACCTCAACCCGCACTATCCCTTTAGCTTCCATTTC
>PMUF01000512.1 GCA_003167015.1 Chitinophagaceae bacterium
GGTGTCTGCGGCATTCATCGTCAGAAAAAGGTTCATCAGTACAATCTCCGTCAGCAGGATGTAGTTGGCATCGCTGCGTGGCCAGCCGTCGAGGTCATGACTGATGAAACGGCGCAGTTTCAGGATGTTCCGGCGGCACAGGAAAATAGCACAGGCTATCCAAACGCCTAATGCAAGACATTCGAAGCCATTGATCAGAAAAAGATAAAGCGGTCCCGTCAAGCCATAGAACAGGCGGTGCGTGCCAAAGATACCATCGAGGACAATCTCCAGTACTTCGAGATTGATGATGATGAAACCGGCGTAGATGACGAAATGCATGACCGCCACCAACGGGTTGCGGAACATCTTTTTCTGCCCGAAAGCCAGCAAAGCGACATTTTTCCAGCGCCGGCCCGGCTGATCGGTATAGTCTTCATCCTTGCCCAGTAAAATGTTCCGGCGGATCAGCCTGATCTTTTTAACGAACAGTCCAATAGCGGTACCAGCGGCCAGGATAAAAAGGATCTGTTGGAAAACGGCCATAGAAAATTTATTATAAGGTCTAAGATAAGTGTTTTGGCCAAACCGAACGGAGTCCGGTCCAGACATCCGTGGTATGGCGACAAAAAATTATATTTAGGAGGATTTTTTTGTCGCGATTCAATTTCACTTAATTTGTGGCAGGAATGAAGAACTACATCTTAACGCAACCCGTAGCAGAAAAAAAGCTGCGACGCATGGCTTACGAAATCCTCGAGAATAACGCCGGGGAGCGGGAATTGATCCTTGCAGGTATCCGGGAAAGCGGCAGCGTTATTGCCCGGAATATCCAGCGGCACCTGCAGGAGATCGCCGGGGACAGGTTGTCGACTCAATTGATCACCATCACGCTGGATAAGAAGAATCCGGGCCCCGTATCCCTCAGCCATTCGCCCGGATTCGATGACCGGGTGATCATCGTGATCGATGATGTAGCGAACAGCGGCAAGACGCTGTTATATGCCATGAAACCTTTCCTGGACTACCATCCCCGCAAGATCGAATCCCTTGTCCTGGTTGAAAGGTCGCATAAGGCTTTCCCTATCCAGCCGGATTATACCGGTCTTTCTCTGGCGACCACCTTGCAGGAGCATATCTATGTCGAGGTGGACGGCGAACTGGTAAAAGGCGCCTGGCTGGAATAAGGACGGTAGCCTCTTCCGGAACCCACAACATGTCCACAATCGTGGAAAAAAGTCCGCTAAAAAAAGGCTTCGATAGCGGGTTTTCAGGACCAAATAGGGTAAATTTGCCATCCCCTCCGCAAGGGAGGTAATTCATTGATATGGAAGATAACAGCACGCCACTGGAGACCCAAGACAACAACCGTATCGTCCCGGTAAATATTGAGGAGCAAATGAAGACCGCCTACATCGATTATTCGATGTCGGTGATCGTAGGCCGGGCCCTCCCGGATGTAAGGGACGGATTAAAGCCGGTGCATCGCCGCATCCTGCATGGGATGAACGAACTGGGCAATAACAGCAACAAGCCACATAAAAAAGCCGCCCGTATCGTAGGGGAGGTGATGGGGAAATATCACCCGCACGGGGATGCCTCCATCTTCGATGCCATGGTCCGCATGGCGCAGGAATGGAGCATGCGCTATCTGCTCGTGGACGGCCAGGGAAACTTCGGCAACCAGGACGGTGACGGTCCTGCAGCTATGCGGTATATCGAAGCCAGGCTGCACCGCCAGGCCGAATACATGCTGGAAGACATCGACAAAGAGACGGTGGATTTTCAATTCAATTTCGACGATACGCTGAAAGAGCCTACCGTTTTGCCCACGCGCATCCCGCAGCTGCTGATGAACGGCTCCAGCGGCATCGCTGTCGGGATGGCCACGAACATGATGCCGCACAATTTATCCGAGGTGATCGACGGCTGTGTGGCTTATATCGGTAACCGGGATATCACCGTCGATGAACTGATGGTTCACATCAAGGCGCCCGATTTCCCTACCGGGGGCATCATTTACGGCATGGAGGGGGTCAAAGCGGCCATGCATTTCGGCCGGGGCCGTGTCGTACTGCGCGGCAAGCTGCAGGTGGACACCAAGGCCAGCGGCAGAGAACAGGTCGTGGTCACGGAAGTGCCTTACCAGGTGAACCGCGATGCGCTGTGTGATAGGATCGGTCAGCTGGTGAATGAAAAGGTCATCGAAGGAATCGCGCATATCAATAATGAGTCTAACAAGCGGGAAGGCACCCGCATCGTCATCGACCTGAAAAGGGATGCCGTTGCCAACGTCGTCATCAACCAACTGTACAAGCATACCGAACTCCAGACTTCCTACGGCATCAACAACGTAGCGCTGGTCAAAGGCAGACCCAGGACCCTGAACATCCGGGAGATGATCAGCGAGTTCGTGGAATTCCGCATGGAAGTCGTTACCCGTCGCACCCAGTTCGAGCTCAAAGAGGCCGAAAAGAAAGCCCACATTTTACAGGGCTACCTGATCGCGCTGGATCACCTGGATGAAGTGATTGCCCTGATCCGGGCCAGTTCCACGCCGGATATGGCAAAAGACAACCTGATCAACGCCGGCTGGGGCCTGGACGAAATCCAGGCGAAAGCCATCCTCGAGCTGCGTCTTCAGCGCCTTACCGGGATGGAAAGGGGTAAGATCCGGGAAGAATTCGATGGATTGATGAAACTCATCACCTGGCTGAAAGAACTGCTGGCCGACGAAGGCAAACGCTTTGATGTCATTCGCAAGGAACTGCAGGAAGTAAAAGATAAGTTTGGCGATGCCCGGAAAACGGAGATCACTTACCTCGACAACGAGGTGAGCATTAAGGACCTCATCCGCGAAGAAGACGTCGTGATCACTATTTCGCATCTCGGGTATATCAAGCGTACCTCTGCCACCGAATATCGCCAGCAACGTCGCGGCGGCCGGGGAGCCATGGGCGGCCGTACGCGGGAGGAGGATTATATCGAGCATCTTTTCGTAGCCTCCACCCACCATACCATGCTGTTCTTTACGGAAAAGGGCCGGTGCTACTGGCTCAATGTCTACGAGATCCCGGAAGGAGAGAAGAACAGCAAGGGCAGGGCTATCCAGAACCTCATTAATATCCCCCAGGATGATAAAGTACGTGCTATAGTGGATGTGCAAGACCTCAAGAACGAAGATTTCGTACGGGAACATGCTATCGTACTGTGTACCAAACAGGGCATTATCAAAAAGACCTCCCTGGAAGATTTCAGCCGTCCCCGCCAGACAGGCGTCAACGCCATCACCATCGTCGAAGGCGACCAACTGCTGGAGGCCAGGCTGATCGATGGCAAATCCGAGATCCTGATGGCCATCAAGAGCGGCAGGGCTATCCGGTTCGAAGAGGAAAAGGTTCGCCCGACGGGTAGGGGAGCTATCGGGGTAGCTGGCATTGAAGTTGATGATGCAACGGATGAGGTCATCGGGATGATCTGTATCAACCGGGAGGATAAGTCCAGGACCGTCCTCGTGGTCAGCGAAAAAGGATATGGCAAGCGTACCCCTATCGACGAATACCGGATTACCAATCGGGGAGGAAAAGGTGTAAAAACGATCTCCGTAACAGAGAAAACCGGTAAATTGGTGGGCATTTTGGATGTCACCGAATTCGAAGACCTGATGATCACCTGTAAGAGCGGTGTGACGATACGCATGCCGGTAGCCGGTATCAGTGAGCAGGGACGGGCCACCCAGGGCGTCAAACTGATCAGGTTGGACGAGAACGATGAGATCGCCGCCATTACCAAGCTGGATAAATTGGAGGAAGAGACCAATGGCCTATCCAATGGTTCTTCACTGTTGACGCCGACAGCGGAAGCCGGGGAAACTCCGGAAGGCTCAAACGGCTTGGACCACGGATCTGACCATTCCGGGGAAACGCCCATCGACACCAATAGTCCCGATCCCGCTGAATAGGATTAAGATCTCATTAAAGACGGGATTTGGCAGGTTATTTGTGGCAAGGCGTTGACGGTCAATAATTTGAAAACTTTACTTTTAAATAAATAAAAATGAGAAGACTCTTCCTGACTGGATTCCTTGCCTTGGCTGGTATGGGCCTGTTCGCACAGAGCGTTGACAAAGCGAAAGATCTCCTGAAAGCTAACAAGATTGCCGACGCCAAAACTCAAATTGACGGAGCGCTCGCGGTGGACAAAAATCAAAAAAACTCCGAAGCGTGGTATTACAAGCTGAAGATTTATAATGCGATTGCCGCAGGCCCTCTCTCTGCGCAGTATCCTGATGCGCGTGAGCAGGCTTTTGAAGCGCTGAAGAAATACGTGGAAGTAGACGACAAGAAATTGCTGCTGCTACAGATCGACGGCTACAAGCCCGTTAACGAGATCTATCAGGGATTTTTCCAGATCGGCGCCAATGATTATAACGCCGGGAAGTATGACTCAGCGCTGACCAATTTCAATGGCGCGATTGAAACAAGCTCTTTCATGAACGCCAAAGGATGGACGACCCTCAAGCTGGATACGACTTCTACGCTGTATGCCGGGATCTCCGCTGAAAAGGCCGGGAAAAAAGATACCGCTGCGATCTACTATGGCCGCCTGGCTGACGCCAAGATCGACAAGATCAACAATTCCAACATGATCGACATTTATAAATGGCTGGTCGATTATTACAGCAACACCAAGAAGGACGACGCCATGACCCAAAAATACCTGGGCATTGCCGAGAAGATCTTTCCTGATGACCTTTTCTGGCCAAGCACCAGGCTGGAAATCCTTCGGGCAAAGGGTAACAAGGATTCGCTCTTCGTCGAGTATGATACG
>PMUF01000271.1 GCA_003167015.1 Chitinophagaceae bacterium
ACATGAGGAACCTGCGGCAGAGGCGGTAGGTGCGCCAGTCGAAGCCGGGTTTGCCATTGGAAAATGGGTCGAGGCGGCAGCCCCAGGTTGTAGAGGGGGTTGGGGTGGGGGTATTGGGGTCGTGGTCGCCATAGTCCAGGACGAGGTTGAAAAGATAGGTGCTGTCGGGGATGGAGGGATTATAGGCGTTCGGAGTGCCGGGGTTATAGGCGGGCGCCGTCCCGCCGGAAGGGATAGGGCTATAGGGTTGGGTGTTGCCGTAAGCGATCCTTTTGAGATAGATGTTGGAGATGGGCTGGTTACCGTTGAGTCGGTTGCCTTCGTGGAGGAGATTCGGCACATTGACCAGGTCTTCGGGAACATAAAAATACTGATAGCAATTTCCTTTGTCGTCATAACAGATTTCCGGCCACCATTCGAAGATGCGCGAAGGATCAGCGGGGTCGGCGACTCTTCCCGCCGCGGAGATGCCGAAGAAGGTGACTATATTGTCTTTCGTGGTGGTTTTCCAGTACATGCCTGTGGGGGACTGCACCTGTTCGATCAGCGCGAAGGCGCCTTCGATGCGGGGGATGAAGCGTTTGACCTGGTAAGCGCCGACGGTGAGGGTGTCGGGTTGCCAGTCGATGTCGGGGGTTCCGCCGCTGCCCGCGCCGGGGGGCAACAGTTTCACCACGAGGTCTTCCACGCCGGAGAGCTGGAAGATATCGCTGTCGTAAGCGTCGCGGTATTGGGGCAGTTTTTTATCCGTCCGGCGGCGGATGGACAGCAGACTGATGTTCCATCCTATGCCAAAGGGGCTGTTGCCGCTGCCGGAGCTGTAGTTCAGCGACAGGGAGGGGGCGAATCCGGTCCTCGATTTCGATAAAGGGACCGATATGGTGAGGGCGGATGTGCCGTTGGCCGAATTGACCTGGAATGTTTCGTCGATGGACTTTAGCGCTCCACCTCCTTTGGGCAGAGATATCGACGGGATCTGAATGAGGTTGTTCTTTGCATAGCCGGCGGAATTGTCCGACCGGAGAGCGGCAGGTTCCTGCGACAGCCCGGAGGCATCCCCGGATGCGGGCTGGCTTTTATTATCGGCATTATCGTTAGACATAGAAAGGGTTTAAGGTTTTTCAGAACCAGGTAAAGAAAAGGCAGGTCTTACAGGAGTGAGTACGAATTGGGGTGCGAATATGGATTGGTTCGCGCTGGTCAGGTAGTAGAGAGGGCAGACAAAATCTTTCAGCGGATATAAATGTAGAAGTTCTCCTTGGAAGGGACAATACCACTTTATGGTAAAAATTATGGGTGTTTTTACGGGTAGCCGGGTTGCGGATTTTCAGTATTTTTAAAGGACTCACCTTATTTACTCCTTATGCGAAAGCTTGGCATCCTCTTCCTGGCCCTGGTGGTCATCTTCTTTTTCTTTGCGGGGTACTATCTTTTTATCGTGCCTTCCAATAAGGCGGGTATCGATCAATACGGGATGTTGGTGCTGGAGCAACTGGAGACGGCCATTCAGCATAAGATCAGCGCAGACATAGAACAATATTCGACGAACCTGGTCCCTTTCTTCAAGGCAAGAGAAAAAGTAAAAAATCGCGCGAGAGAGGACGACAATGTGAAAAGGGAAACCAATGAGATCAGGCAGCGATTCCTCCTGACCTTTGGTGTGGACAGCCTGAATGAGGTGCCCGATTCGCTGAGACGGAGGCGGTTCGGAAAGGAAACGGGACAGCCCGAGAATGTCACGGATACTTCAAAAATATGGGGCCAGGTGGGTGATATTCGAAACGGCTGGGTAAATTATGACTTTTATTATCATAGCGATGCACTGCAGCTGACGCTGCCCATTTCCCGGTTGATGGGCGACCTGCAGCATTCTTTTCCCGGCGACTTTTATAGCGCCTTTCTGTTCCTGAAGACCGATAACTCAACGGCCATCACCCTTTACAAGAGTGCCGGGCTGCCGATAGGCCTGACCATCCCTGTCGACAGCCTGCTGCCCAACAGCAAAGGGGCTTTTTATCCCGGGATCACCGAGCTGCATACCGGCGGCCAGACCTACAAGCTGTTCTATATCCCGGTGACCATAGACGGATTGACTTTTGCCTTATGCGGTGTCAAGGATGCGGCCGGCTATACCCAGGCGTTGGATGCGATACCGGAAGCCTTTATCTATCCCCTGGTCATCGTGCTGCTGGTGCTCGTGATCGCGCTGCCGCTGATTAAATTTTATACGATCGGCCCAACGGAGGCGATCAGTATGGGCAGCATGATCGGCGTAGGGCTGTCGCTGCTGTGCGGGAGCATGGCCATCACCATCATCGTCATCCAGGTGATCCTTTTGGAGGATGGAGACGCCCGAATGGAGATCGGGATGGCTCATTTGTCACAACAGATCGACACGAGCTTCCGGCAGGAGCTGGATACCGCCTTTACTCAACTACAGACCATCGACCAGCGGCGTGCGCTGGCGGTCAGGCATTGGAAGAAGAACCCGGACGACAGCACTTTCGACGTGTCGGATTCGCTGATTGGCCTGCTGAGGGCGGAGGCTAACCGGAAGGACAAAGTATTGCCTTATTTGAATTTCGACCGGGTGGCCTGGGTGGATAGCCTTGGGCTGCAGACCGTCACCGCCACTGTGGATACGGGCGTGACACCGTTGTTCCTCGATGTATCTACACGGGGGTATTACCAGGATTTCGTCAACAACACGTGCTATCGCCTGCCCGGGCTGGACACCTCCATGGTGAGCATCGAGCCCGTCCTCTCCTGGACAGACGGGGCCTACCGCGTGATGCTGGCCCGCCGGAGCGCCTGCCCGGGGGCTTTTCTCACTACGCTGTCGATGGACCTTTATTCCATCAACCGTACGGTGCTGCCTTCCGGTTATGGTTTTTGTATCATCGACAACAAAGGATTGGTACAGGCTCATTCCGAGCCGAGCCGCAACCTGGTGGAGAATTTCCTCGACGAGTCGGAAGACGCACCGACGCTGAAGGCGGCCATCAACGGACGTCAGACGCTATCCCTGACCAACACGAGCTTATACGGCAAACAATACGGGCTGCAGCTGACGCCCATCCGGGGGCTGCCTTATTACCTGGTGGTCTTTTATGACAAAGGCTATATCCTGCCGGTCAACCTGCGAATCCTGGTGTTCTCGCTGATCGGGTGCGTTCTTACCTTACTGAGCTGCGTATTGATGACCTGGCTCCTGTTGTGGTTGCTGTTCTTCCGGCGCCAGGGCAGGCCGCGGCCGCTGCTGTTCGGGCCGATGGATTATCTCCGGGTCCTGCAGCCCATGCGTAAATATACCCCTGCCTATTCCTCCGGCGCTATCCTGTTGGAGGTGTATTCCGGTGTGCTGCTGACGCTGGCGCTGGCGGGCCATTATTCCCGGGTGATCAACGGAATCGT
>PMUF01000106.1 GCA_003167015.1 Chitinophagaceae bacterium
ACCTGCCCAGCATTACCTTCAAGGGTCGCTCGGTCACACTGAGCAAGGATGCACAGGCACTTGTGGCCAGCGCAGCAGAACAACTGCGTAACAACCCGAACTGTAAGATAGCCGTCATCGGTTATGGCGAATCGAGCAAGGCCGCTCAACAGCTGAGCTGGGACCGGGTTAACGCGGTCATCAACTACCTCGTTGAAAAAGAAGGCATTAGCTCTGACCGGTTCATCTTCCGCTACGGACAAAGCGGCGGCGATGAAAATACGGTTGACCTGCGTGACGGCACTGGCGAAGAAGGCCCGAACACGGTGCCTGCTCCACACCCGAATCTGCGTAGAAAATAGTATAATCGCTTAGCGATAAGATGATTAGCGCGATTCCTTTACAGGGGTCGCGCTAATTTTTTCAGGCTTGGCAGGGCGAAGAGTGGATCGGATCCGGGCAGGGTTATCAGCGACCTGCGGATTTAACGTATTTTTATTTGGGTCGCAGCGGAAATACCTGCATTTTTGCCCGTCTACATTAATCTGCTTATTTGCTCAAAATTCATTAATTTTGCATGCTTTCTATGCGTCTATTCATTGTATTATTCTCGGCGGTTCTCTTGGTCAGTTCGTGCTCACGCTTTTCTAAAGTGTTGAAAAGCAATGACTATGAGTATAAGTTACGGGTAGCTGACAAGTATTATGCGGATAAGGACTATAACCATGCCCAGCAATTGTTTGAAGAGTTGTTCCGTGTATTCAAAGGCAGCGAGCATTTCGAAGACATTTATTACAAGTTCGCTTATTGCGCCTATTATCTGAAGGATTATCCCAATGCAGAGAACCTTTTCAAGGGCTTCGTGGAGGTTTTCCCCAACAGTAACAAGGCAGAGGAAATGGATTATATGCGGGCTTATACTTTTTATGCTCAATCGCCGAAGGTAGAGCTGGATCAGACCAATACGACGAAGGCCATCGGTTTTATGCAGGCCTTTGTCAATACGCATCCTGGTTCGGATAAGGTGGCGGAAGCCAACCAAATCATTGAAAAGTGCCGGGCCAAGCTGGAGTTGAAGGATTATCAGGCCGCGCAATTGTATTTCGATCTGGGCTATTATAAGGCTGCAGGCGTTGCGCTGAACAGCCTGATGAACAGCTATCCGGATTCTGAAAAAAGCGAGGCGTATAAATTATTGATAATCAAATCAGATTATCGATATGCCGAGTTAAGTATCGAGCAAAAGCAGCAGGAAAGATTTGATGCAGTGATCACACAATGCAATGAGTTCATGGATCGTTTTCCCGATAGTAAATTAAAGCCTGCGGTCCAGGAATATGTCACAGCCACAGAGAATCAAATTAAAATCTTAAAAACTAATAATGAGCAGGTTAAGAAGGCAAGTTAATGCGAATACCACCAATGTGGTAGAGACGAAGAACCTTACCGATATCAAGGCTAAGACGGGTAATTTGTATGAGTCTATTGCCATTATCGCCAAAAGGGCTAACCAGATCAATATTTCCCTGAAGGAAGAGTTGCATAATAAGCTGGAAGAATTTGCCAGCCATACCGATAGCCTGGAAGAGATCCATGAAAATAAGGAGCAGATCGAGATTTCCAAGGCTTACGAAAGAATGCCTAATCCTGCCCTGCTGGCTACGCAGGAATTCATGGACGATAAGATTTATTATCGCCGGAATGACGATGACCTGTTCAAATAGGACCGGTTCACTGATGACTGTGAGGAAAAGAACGCGTGCGAACGAATATGCACAAAAAAATGATTTTACGGCAGGGGGCTGGCAAGCGCTCTGCCGTTTATACTTTATCTCATGTTCCAGGGCAAAAAGATTCTACTTGGCGTAACGGGCAGCATAGCGGCCTATAAGTCGCTGCTCCTGGTCAGGCTGCTGATCCGGGAAGGTGCTACAGTAAGAGTGATCCAGACGCCTGCCTCCCGGGACTTTGTTACCCCGCTATCGTTATCTACATTATCCCGAAATCCTGTTTTGTCAGACCTGTCTTCGGCAGATACCTGGGCGAATCATGTAGAACTCGGCCGCTGGGCTGATATCTTGTTGATTGCCCCGTTGAGCTGTAATACCCTGGCGAAAATGGCCCAGGGGTTATGCGATAATTTACTGTTGGCGACCTATCTGTCCGCTGTTTGTCCTGTAGTCGTGGCCCCGGCCATGGATGAGGATATGTGGCGACATCCGTCTACCCGGGCGAACCTGGAGCGGCTGCGGTCTTTCGGGAATCTCATTATTCCGGTCGGAAACGGAGAATTGGCCAGCGGTTTGTATGGAGATGGGAGGATGGCCGAGCCTGAAGAGAAACTGGATTTTGTCGGGGGGATACTGAAGGCGAAGGAAGGGAGCGTGCCAGTAAAAACCGGAACAGGCGGGGAGAAAGGGCATGCGACGTCGGATCGGGACCTGTCGGGTAAGCGGGCGCTGGTAACGGCAGGCCCCACCTATGAAGCCATTGACCCGGTGCGGTTCATCGGCAACCATTCGTCCGGTAAGATGGGAATAGCCCTGGCCGAGGAATTGGCTGGGAGAGGTGCACAGGTGGACCTGGTGCTGGGACCTTCTGCCCTATCGACCGAACATGAAGGAATAACGACGCACCGCGTGATATCCGCGGCAGAGATGTATAAGGCCTGTATGGAAAGCTTTAAGCAGTCGGATATTGCTATTATGTCGGCTGCGGTGGCCGATTATACGCCGGTGGAGGCAGCACCCGAGAAGATCAAGAAGAGCGGTAGTGATAGCCTGGTGCTGGAACTGACCCGGACGAAAGATATTCTAAAGGCATTGGGCGGCATCAAAAAGAAAGGGCAGGTGCTCGTCGGCTTTGCGTTGGAGACCAGGGATGAAAGGGCTTATGCGCTGGGCAAACTGCAAACTAAAAATGCCGACCTGATCGTCCTTAATTCCGCGAAGGATAAAGGAGCGGGATTCGGGGTTGACACTAACAAAATCACAATTTTCGGCAAAGATGGGCAGGAATGGTCTTATGAGCAAAAACCCAAGCAACAAGTAGCAAAAGATATCGTTGATCAGGTAGTAAAACTGTTGTATGTATAAAACCTATCTTTTATTGACCTTTCTGCTGACGGCTCTCGTGCCCGGCCTTGTTGGGGCACAGGACCTGCAGGCGAATGTCACTGTATTGGCCAGCCGGGTGCCTACCACAGTCGATCATAAGGTATTCACTACGCTCCAGACGGCGCTCCATGATTTTCTGAACAGCCGGAA
>PMUF01000564.1 GCA_003167015.1 Chitinophagaceae bacterium
GTTCGTAACCTTCGCTCCGCTCGGTTATCCCTCAAAAATAATGGAAAATGTAACCATCCGCGTCTTGATCTGGTCGATCACATTGGAATACTGCAGATTGGGGTCCCTGCTGTGGACATTCTTGATCCCCTCGGTGAACTTCAGCTCCGGCGATAAAATAAACACCGGGAAATAAAACTGAAAGCCCAGCCCGAGCTCATAACTCAAATCGGTGGGCGTAAGTTTCACAAGGTTTTCCGCTTTCCGTGCGCTGGAATTGGAGGCAAGGTCATATTGATAATTGAAGCCGCCCAGCATGTACACCTTGAAATTATCGATCCGGTCCGAAAGGAATTTCACCTGCGCCGGAAAGCCCAGGTAAAGCGACTGGATCTGCTTGGTGGCCAGGTTGGTTTCCCCGGCAGGCGGATAGGTGATATGGTAAGACAGGCTGTTGGAGGCGAAAATAAATTCCGGGAAGGCCACCCTGAACTCGAGGTGCTTCGCCGCATGGAAGGTGAACATCCCTGACACGCCGAATCCCCCCGAGTTATTCGGATTGACATATAAAACACTGTCGCTTTGCAGGAATTTGGGATGCGCACTGACTTGTAAATGAGTATTGGTGTAGAGAAAGCCAATCCCGATATAATAAGGCTTGGTGTCATGGTCCGGCAGGTTCATCTGGTCTCTTAAAAACTGCGCTGAAACAACCTGCCCCGCCATCAATGACGCACACAGAAGTAAAGTCACACGAATACCCCTTATCTCGTATCCAAATAATTTCATAACTAATTTAAAATCAGTAGTTTAAACTTAAAATCGTCAGCCGGCTCCGTTTGGGGTAAAATGATCTCTATAGGCTTGATTTTCGGGGTTGCCAGGGATAACGGTAAAAAGGAGGATTAATTGCCCTGCTCCGGCCCTTTTTCCCCTATATACAGGGTGCAGATGCACAAGCTCAGCCGCCTCAGCCGCGTCTGGATATAGCCACAGGCATCGAGGATCTGCAGAAAGTCATTCCCTTCAGGGAAAGCTCTGACGGAATTGTTAAGATAGCGATAAGCGTCACAGTTGTTGGATACCAACCGGCCGATGGCCGGGGCTACCAGCCGCAGGTATAGGTTATATATCTGGGTGATGCCCGGCGTCCGCGGCTTCGAAAATTCCAGCACGACCAGTTTCCCTCCCGGTTTCAGCACCCGCCTCATCTCCCGGAGACCACGCTCCAGGTGCTCGAAATTGCGGACGCCGAAGGCTACCGTAATGGCGTCGAAATGATGATCGGGGAAGGGCAGGGCCTCACTGTCGCCGGTTTGCAGGATGATCCGGCTGTCCAATCGGAGGGAGGCGACCTTTCGCCGCCCGATCTCCAGCATCCCCGATGAAATGTCGACCCCCGTCAGTTGCGACTGGGGAAAATAGCGGGCCATCATGATAGCCATATCACCCGTCCCCGTCGCCACATCCAGGATGGCCTGCGGCTGAAGAGCCCGCAATTCCCGGATCGCCTGCCGCCGCCAGTAGATATCACTGCCCCCGGAAAGAAGGCGGTTCAAAAAATCATACCTGAATGCGATCTTGTCAAACATTTCGGCAACCTGCTGCTTCTTTCCCAGCTCCGAGTCCTTAAAAGGGACAATCCTGTCATGTGAATAGTTGGCCATAGCGGTTGCAAAGATAAGCGTATCTTGCCGCTTCATTCAGCGATATGGTCATTCATTCTTGCGTTTATGTGATCAGCAGCCCGGATTATACCCAATGCCCGGCGCCCGACCGCCCCGAGTACGCGTTCATCGGCCGCAGCAACGTCGGCAAGTCTTCCCTGATCAATATGATTTGTAACAATGACCATTTAGCCAAGACTTCCGGTACCCCTGGTAAGACACAGCTGATCAATCATTTCAACATCGATAACAAATGGTATATCGTTGACCTTCCCGGTTATGGCTTCGCCAAGGTTTCCCTGGCCAGCCGGAAAAAATGGGAGAAAATGATCGAGGATTATCTTCGCAAACGCGAAAACCTGGTAAATGTTTTCATCCTTATCGACAGTCGCCACAGCCCCCAGAAAAATGACCTCGAATTCGTCAATCGGTTGGGCGAGTGGCAAATCCCGTTTTGCATCGTCTTCACCAAGGCAGATAAAGAGAACCAGCGTACCGTCAGCAAGAATGTAAAAGACTTCCTGGATAAAATGCGCACCACCTGGCAATTCCTGCCCCAGCATTTCGTCACTAGCACGATAAAAAAAATGGGAAGGGACAAGATCCTTAGCCTGATCGAAGAAATGAACAAAGAGTTTGAAAGCGCTGCGGAATAATAGGGGAGACAAATCCTTAGACCGTGATAGAGCACGATCTGACGCGTGAGAGAGGGTAGGAGGGGCGGATCAGTTGACGACCTTATTCGCACAGCTGCTGCTGGCGAAAGCCTCCGGTTTAGCTTTAAACGCAAATCCCATCCCCAGGATATAGCCCATAGCTTCCTTTAGAGCATCGTTGCTCTTGAAGTGCGGATTGGTATTGATGTCCGCATGTACCTCCATGTCGACATTATACCTGCTGAACAGATTGCATAGCTCATAGGCAATCTCGATGCTCTTGGCTACTTCGACCAGCATACGCTCTTTGATCGTATACTGATGCCTTGTCTTCTCGTTGTGAATGAACATGAAACCGCCATGTCCCTCACGCAAAAAAACAATCACCGTAGCGAATTCCGTTTCAAGACCTTTGACCTGTGAATCAGTGCCGATGCAGACCTTCAGCCGATAACCTTTTTCCGATTCTCGCCGGATCGCATTTTCAACGGCTTCAACAATGGGAAGTTCGATAGGATCACCATTAAATTTTCGCCATAACATATGAAAGGATTTTTCGAATTTACCGAAAAACCCTTTATTGACAAAATCGCATAATTGTTAAGGTATTATTAATACTGCCCCGTACTCAGCATGACCAGCGTACATGCCTCGACGGGTTCGATCCCATTTACCCGCGCCAATGTGGCCAGTTCCGGGTTTTCTGCACCCGGATTGAAGATCACCCGCCTGGGATGAAGCGATAGAATGTAGTCGTAATATTCCTTTTGGTGCATCGGACTGAGATACAACGTCACCGTATCGATGTCCGTAAGGGGCTGTTTATCCGCCCCGATCTCCACGTCCCCCACGGTAGCCTGCTTGCGGCCGATAGCGACTACAGAGTGACCCTTGCCGCGCAGCCTGGTCACGGCCAGGTAGCTATACCGGCCCGGATTATCGGAGGCCCCGAGAACCAGCGTCTTTTTCCCCGTGGTGAGCATAACATTTAACGTAACAATCCAGTCCCATTTTTGTTGATTTGATCAGCCATTACTCTCGCATCTCGTTTTGATGACCTGCAAAATATTTTGCTGGATATCTTTCATGATCCAGCCGGCCCACCAGCTCGCATAAAAATTAAAAGTGGTCTTCAATGTAAAATGGCTGTACAAATGTAAACGATATAGATCATCATTGAGCCGCTCCAGCTCATAGGTACCATCCAATACGTCAAAATAGTCTCCGCCAATCACCACATGCTTATCCATGGTCGTCGAAGGTATATCGTGAGGGTCTGCCTTGATACTGAAATGCATTCTCTTTTGGTCGGTGTAATCGAGAACTACTTCCCTGAAGACCAGTCCCTTACTGAACACAGCCTGTCGGCTGCCTCCGATACCTGCATAATTCAGCTCTGCCCTGATAGGACGCGGAAATCCCAGCATTCTCGTGAGAGACCCATGATCCACCCGCTCAGGGATCTCCTTCACCCGGACGACATTGGCCCATATTTGAGCGGCAGGCGCACGGATATCCGCATAGGTATAGGCTTCATAACGCGTCGGCAGATCGGGCAGCAGCTTTTCAAGAGGCGCAATGAAAAATGGCAGCAGGATCACCATGCTGATCTGCAGGTTACGAGGTCCTTCCCGTTTTCTTCGCATCCGTCGGCCTGCTACTATCCCGCCCAGACTTGCAAACAATAGAAACACCGGCAGGATCATGATCCAGCACGCCCAGCCCTCTACCCGCAGTAATATCGTAACCCCCAAGAAAAGCAATACTGGAATCCAAGGCGCGAGTGCCCGATAGCTACGCCTTTTTACATATTCCCAAGGTGACAAGATGACCGTAAGATAGCCCATGCCGAAAGGTACTGCAAGGAAAAAGCTGATAGACATAACGGCTATAAAATCTCGGAAAGGATGAAAATCGAATATCATGCGCATGCACAGCGCGAAAATGATTGGCACTGCAAGAACGATAAGCCATGTTTTGCCGGGAGTCATATGAAGTAATTTTAATAAACCTCTTGTTTTGTGATCAGTGATCGCAGTGCACTCTCCACCCGGGGATAGCGGAAGACAAACCCGCTCTCTTCAAGTTTCGTTGGCAATACCCAACGGCTCTTGAGTACCAACTCTGTTTCCGTGCCGATCATCATAGCCCCGATCTTCAAGAGCCATACAGGAGTTGGGATCCCCCGTTTATGCCCCGTCAGCTGGCGGAGAATGGCCATGAAATTTTGGTTGGTAACAGGTCCCGGCGCAGCCAGGTTATAAGTACCCTCCATTTCTGCATGTTCAAGGCACCATTCGATTGCAAGGGCCACATCCTCGATATGGACCCAACTGAACATCTGCCGCCCGCTGCCCTGGGGGCCCCCTAATCCCCATTTGACCAGGTTGACAAAGCGCCTCATCACAGCGCCATCTCCCAGGGTGATGGCTGTTCGCAATGCTATCTTTCGGGTGAAAGGCGTCCGTTGCCCATCAAAAGCCGTTTCCCATTGTTTACAGACCTGTACCGAAAAGTCGTCAGGATCCGTTGATATGGCACCCGTATATTCATCCTGCGGCCTGTCCTGCGCATGCCGGTAGATGGTGGCAGAAGCAGCGTTGATCCACAGTTTGGGTGGCACCGTCGCTTCGCGTATGGCCTGACCAATGGCGTTCGTCGCATCGATCCGGCTATTGATGATCTCCTGCCTGTTGCTATCGGTATACCGACAATTGACGCTGCGCCCTGCCAGGTTGATGACCATATCACATCCTTCCAATTCATTGGCCCAATGTTTTTCTGTGTGACGGCCATCCCAGCGCCAATAAGTAATATTATAGCCATTTGCAGCAGAAGGTCGCCGATCGCGGCCATTATTAGGTGCTTTTACCATCTGTCGGCCAAGGATGACGACGTGGTTGTCTCTGCCCCACCGCTCAGCCAACGCCTGGCCAATAAACCCGCTGCCGCCGGCAATGATGATCTTTTTATTTTTCATATTCGGAATTTTTTGTCTCCACATAACAAACCCGGCAATAAAAGAGTCCCATGAGCGGATATAACAGCAAATAACCGCACCAAACATAAATTGGCTCACGCCGGCTCAACCAATACCACATGCCAAACAACAATAACATCCATTGAAACACCTGCCTGAAGGGGTCGCGCTGATCCCGGCCGGTTAATAAATGCACCAGGCAGCTGAACACCTGCCAGCGACATAATAAATAATAACCGGCTAAAGACAGAAAGGAGCGATGACCCGCATTCATTCCGATGAATAAAAACAGGTATACCAGCAGGATTGTCTGGATGACCCAATCACAGGTCTTAAATAATTTCATAATCATACATTCAGAACTTTCAATAAATAATGAAATATAGAACCGAAATAAAAGCCGCATTTTCGTGCAGCTTGCTCCCGTTCACTCTTACCGGCTCCCGCCAAACAACTTGACCAGACCACCGACAAACCAATGCTCATCTGCCTTGATCATTGTATCAAGGGTCCTATCCGCCTGCTCGCTAAATTTCCGGATATTCTGAATGGTATCCGTAAAGGTCTTTACCGCCTTGTCCCGCCTGTCCCCTTCCACTTCACTCAGTTCTTTCAATACCGGGATCATCTGGTCCAACTCCCGTTTCTTCCGCTCCTTGACAATCTGCCGTGCAACCTTCCAGATATCTTTCTCCGCGGTAAAAAACTCCTTCCTTTCTCCGGGCACCAGCAACTTCTGCACCAGCCCCCAGTCAATCAACTCGCGGAGATTCATATTCGCATTCCCCCGGCTGATGCTCAATTGTTCCATGACTTCCTCCGCACTTAACGCGTCGGGACTGATCAGCAATAACGCATGGATCTGCGCCATCGTCCTGTTGATCCCCCAGTTGGTCCCAAACCGCCCCCAATCAGCAATAAATCTCGCTTTCGCTTCAGCCAGTTGCATATCTTCCGGTCAATTGATTACTCAAAGATATGAAAGTTTTCGAAGTTTCAATGTTTTCTGAAAGAATAATTTGGGCCATAAATTTTGGCGGACGAAAATCAGAAGTAGGGCGAGTTGTCGGGACAGGTATATCTCCTGGCCTCTTTGAACGAAAATCCCTTGCCGGGTTTGATCACCAGCGCCAGGTAAAAACCCCCGTTCTGCATCTTACTGCCGGAAAAGAGATTCGCCCAGTTATCAATGCCCAACAGTAAGGGCCCGGCTTTGAAGGCGCCTCCCACCCATACCCTCCCCTCCGTCGTCACCTGCACAGGCAGATAGGCGCCCAGTGTTTTGGTCTCCCAGCGGGGTGTAACCGCCAGCAGCGTGATCTCTTTCGTGAACAGCCTTTGACCATTGTTCGACCCGCCCAGGTTCAGCGTAAGGTTGGCATTCACCGCAAAATCATTGGGCAAAGGCCTGTCGATATTGATCACCAGCCTGGCCGGATTCCAGATCTTATACAGTCCCTGTAGCGGAACAATGGAGTTGACGATAGTGGACATACTATCATTAAAAGTGGCCAACGTATTCACATTGTCAAACTTTTCATTCAACGCCGAATCCGATGCATTGGCATTCGGATTGCTTACCGCCCTGCTCTGTGACCCATATTTATACTGGTTATAACCTATATCCAACAGGGAGACGCCGATCTTCCACTCATAGTCATAATAGTTGTCGGGATCACCATAGATAGGCACAGCCTGGGTCTTTACCACGTATTCGGCGCCGAGGTCGATGGCCGCTCCCGGCCGGGTATGCCCCAGGAAATCCTTCAGGTTTTGGACGGTGCTCTGATTACTATGCCACCAGTCATAATTGGAAGAATAGCCATAACGGCCACTGCCGGCCGCTACGTTATAAATAGTCAGCGGCCCCGATATAGAACGGTCCACCGAACCGCTTTCCAACTGGGCATAAAGGCCCGAGATCCCCCGCATGCCCCTCAGAGTGGCTCCCGCATTCAGCCGGCCATATTCATCATCTAAAATAGTCCGGCTATACGTCAGGAAAATCTCCGCCCAGGCGCTGCTGACCAGATTGGCCTGATAAGACGTGCCTTCATTGATGTTGAAGAATTGATTCATGTTCTTCAGTGAATCGTTATAGTTGACCGACCCCGTATGCGCTGCGCCGTAGCCCCGGATGTTGGCGCCGAATGCAATCGCCTGTTTGCGGCCCAGCGCAAGCCGGACGTTCAGCAGATGCATATTGAAATTGAATGCGGCATAGCGCTTGAAATCACCGTTTGTAAAGCGATAATGTATGGTGTCGTGGGAGTTCAGGCCGGATAAATAAGAGAAATTACTGAAGGTGACGGCATTCGTCGTATTTTTCTCCTCCATTGAAAATACGGTGATATCCCAGGGATAGGGCGTCATCAGGATGGAGGCCGGATTATTCGCCACCCCGATTCCTCCTGCATAGGGCGACCCTTCTATCGCATGATAGTCTTGCGCCCGGACAGCTAACGAAAAGACCAGGATCGTTAACAGTCCTATAGCGCCAGCTTTGACATAACTCATTTTGCCTTTCAGTTTAAACAAGGTTGATGGGTCTTTCGGCGGGATAAAGTGGAGGGCTAAAATGGCTGACCGTGCGTCTGACGAATCAGAAAAGAGATTATTTTAGGAAAAGGCTTCAGCGAATATAGTAAAAGATTTGTACGTGAGGAACTGCTAAACCAACGCTGCAATAACCGTCCCATCCATAACCGCCGGCCAAATTCCCTGTTCCAACGGTCGATATACTCCTGCTCCATCTCATAACGGGCTATTTGTCCCTTTAAAAAGGTATCGATACAATGAAAAGCAATCTTACTACCATGCAGGGCCATGCTCATTCCATTACCCGCCAGCGGGGGGGCCATGCCAGCCGCATCACCGACAAACAACACATGATTTTCCACCTGCGCCCTTTTCTCGAAGCTGATCTGCGAAATGGTCTCCGGCTGAGGGAAAAGGAAGACGGAAGAAGCAAAGATCTTGTCCAGGAACGGATTTTTCCGCAAAATATTGTTCTCCATACTTGGAATGGAATTCCCGCTCTCCCGTAGATTTTCCGCCGTCGTCATATAACAAAGACAACAACGGCCCTCCTCTATCCGGGAAATGCCGCAATAACCATCCTTAAAATAATGTAGACCGATCAGATCATCCTCAATGTCCGCCTGCACATGATATTTTACCCCGATATAGTTGTTGAGACGGTTGGACTTCTTCCGGGTAAAATCTCTTTTCCATTTGATATCCAGATTACTACGCTTGCCGAATGTACCACAGGCTACTGTAGCCGAGAAATTTCCCGCACTGGTCTTCACCTCGAACAACGACCTTTCAAATAACATGTCCGTCACTTTGACGGACTCCCACAGGGCCACTCCCGCCGACCGTGCTATGGCGGCCAGTTCGGCATCTATCTTATAGCGGCTGATACCAAATCCGCCCAGCGGCAACTCCTGCTCGACGGTCCTGCCATCCGGCGCGGACAACAGCAATCTTCCGATAACCGGCAGATTCCAGTCGCTCAACGGCAGACCCAGCTCTTCCAGGAAATTCCAGCTTTCCAGGCTGATGTACTCCCCGCAGACCTTATGGTAGGGATAACGCTCTTTCTCAAACAGCGCGACAGAATAACCACCCCGGGCCAACTGGATGGACAATGCCAGCCCCGCCAGCCCGCCACCGGCTATAATGACGTCATACTGCCCGCTTTTAGCCGGATATCCCGCGCCTGAAGTCTCCTCCATATTGTAGTTTAAGAATAATCGCCCGAACGGATGACCCGCAGGCCGGAATCGGTAGACTTGGATAAAAGCCACCGAAAAGCCCATTTCCACTTCAGCGTATACCCCGCCACGTCCGCTTGCTGTAATAACCTTTCCCATTCTGCCCGGGTAAACCCCCGCAATACCGATAGCGGAGCGTCATTTTTGACAAGATACGATCTTGACCACCATTTTGTCAGTAGACGAATAGAATGATAGGCCACAGGATGACGTTGCAGATCATTGATATACCACCCGGCGCCGGCATTTTTCTCCATCCAGCGTAGCATATAGATCAACTCTTCATCCGTAAAATGATGACAAAAAAGAGAAGAAAAAATGATATCCGGCTTCCGCTTGTCAAATATCACCTGCCGGTAATCTGCATGCACCCATTCCGCATGACCACCCCGCCATTTTTCCCTGGCCACCGCAATACAATGCGCATTGTGGTCGACGCCAATCACTTCTACGTCGATACCCCACCGGTGGCAATACCGGCTCAAGACCCGCAGATTGTCGCCGCCGCCACACCCGATCTCGCAAACCGTTATCCGCTGACGTCCTCCCAACAGCCGCTTCAACCCCCTGATGCTGATCCTGTGTCCCCCCAACCAGGTATTGATAAAGTCCAGTTCATGCATATTCCGCTCTATATCCTCAAAAGGAATATCGTCCCGGTCCAGCAGCTCTTTCTCGCCGCTCCTTTTGGCATAACTGATTTTCATGCTAATTTGTTTCTACGATAAAAGTCTCCATCGTAAGACCCGGGCCGAACGCAGCACCGAATATACAATTTGGCCGGCTATAGTCCAGCTGATCCATGATCCGCTGCAGGACAAAGAGGATGGTAGGGGAGGACATATTCCCATATTCCTTCAGGATATGGCGGCTATCATCCAGATGCCCGTTAGTAAAAGCAAGGCTCTTATCGATAGCATCCAATATCTTTTTGCCGCCCGGGTGTACACACCAGTGACTGATCTCGTCCCGGCCCAGCCCCCTTTTTTTCAGGGCGTTGCCGACCAAACCCGCAAAATCCGCCCTGATCAGGTCCGTCACATAGCTGGTCAGCGTCATGCGAAACCCGGAAGAAGACATATCCCAGGTCATCGCTCCCTTACCTTCCGGCACGATCTCGGAATAGAAACCCCTCAACCTCAATCCTTTACCCGGATGATCATCCGAAACGACCAGCGCAGCGGCCGATCCATCCGCAAACAGCAGGCTCGATAACATATTGTCTACCGTCGGCTCCTGTTGAAAATGCAGGGTACACAATTCCGTACAGACAATCAATATCCTGGCTCCTGAAGAGGACCTGGCCAGCGCATCCGCCAGCTTTAACGCATGCACGGCTGCATAACAACCCATAAAGTTCACTGAAGTCCTGAACACAACCGGCGGGAGACCCAGCGCCTCCACCAACTCCAGATCCAGCCCCGGAGCGCTCATCCCCGTACAACTCACCGTGATTAAATGCGTGATCGATGCAGGCTCCAGCTGCCCTTCCAGGCAACGGTGGATGGCTTCCAATGACAACGGCGCAGCCAATTTCCGGTACCATCTCATTCTCCATTCCAAAGATGGGAAAGGTTCCAGGTTCTCCGTCGGCGGATAAAACTCCCATTCCCCGATAGACCGTGAATAATCCGGGATGACCGAATACCGCGCTTCAATTCCGCTCTGCTGGTAAAGGAACCTTAACTTTCTGTTAGCATGATTCTCCAAAGCATAAATTCGTTGCATGAATGGAAGAATATCGCTTTGAAGGTGTTTGTAGGCCGGAACTGCCGTTCCAATGGAAATGAGCTTACTCAAAATGGATGTGCTTGATTTGTATACATATTCTATTGCTGCAAAGATGAGACCAGACCCTTACATCGCCCCTATGACCAATACCGCAATAAACCCCGCATTGGTACATACCGAGGCCAGGAGGTTCATCCGCATCGTATGGACATAATTGGCCTGCGCCGGATCTTTCCACACTTTTACAGCCCATATGAGGAAATAAACGATGACGGGCAGCATGCAGGTTGCCAGTACACAAAATTCTGTCACCTGCAGCGTGGAAAGGAAATAATCGGCCAATAAAACAACGGCAATGCCGTAAACGATTCCGGTAAACACAAAGGTGCCTCTGTACCCCAATACCCGGCTCAGCGTCCTCACCCCATCCTTCTGGTCAGCCTCATGCTGATAGATCTGC
>PMUF01000402.1 GCA_003167015.1 Chitinophagaceae bacterium
AGCTGGATGGCGGCGCTCTGGCGTATCGCGCAGCGGCGGATTCTAAGGGACAAACTACGGAGCAGGCTATAGGGCAGACCGGCTATAACACCATTGCGACGCCCCGTGGCGGGCAATACCGGATCATATTGCCGGATGGAAGTAAGGTATGGCTGAATGCGGCGTCTTCGCTGCGTTTTCCTGCTGCTTTTACGGGCAGTGAGCGAACAGTGGAATTAACAGGGGAGGCTTATTTCGAGATTGCGAAGAATGCGGAGAAGCCTTTTCATGTGAAGGTGCCGTCCGGGGGTACGGGGGGAGAGAACATGGATGTGGAGGTATTGGGGACGAGTTTCAATGTCATGGCCTATACCAATGAGGAACAGATCCATACGACTTTGCTGGAAGGGAAAGTAAGAGTGAAGCAGGGTTCCCTAGCTGAAAATCTCTTACCCGGGCGTCAGGCGATCGTCGATCAAAGTACCCATGCTATGGAGGTAGCGGATGGGAATATTGAGCAGGCGGTGGCATGGAAGGACGGGTTGTTCCGGTTTAGAGAGACGGATATCCGGGAGTTGATGCGTCAGGTGGAAAGATGGTATGATGTCGATGTCGTTTATCGCACGGACAGAGGCGACCAGGATTTTACCGGTGTCGTATCCCGGAGCAAGAATGTATCGACTTTATTGCAAATGCTGGAACTGACCGGAACGGTGCATTTCAAGATCGAAGGGAAGAGGATCATTGTTTTACCTTAAAATATGCTACACATGAAGCAATAACTATAAAGTACGGGGATGACCAAAAAAACCGGGAGCGATTGGAGCCGCCCCCGGAAGGTAGTAAGGTCGTCTCAAACAGGCCAAAGCGAATGACACTGAATTGTTCAACCAAAACTTCTCAAAAGTATGAATCTAACTGCACATGGCAAAGGTCTGCCTGGAAGCGAGGATCTTTCCGGAAAGAGGCTCTTGCCGGCCAAAATTCTCTTGATTATGAGATTGACTGCCACATTTATGCTCATCGCTACCCTCCACGTTAGCGCGGCGGGGTTTTCTCAGACGGTGACCATTTCTGAGAAGAATGCGAAGTTGGAGGATATCTTCAACATCCTCCAGCAGCAGACCGGCTACAACTTTATGTTCAACAGCCATATGCTGGCCAAGGCAAAGAGAGTGACGATCCAGGTTCACAATGCCACAGTGGAGGAGGTGCTGCCGCTATGTTTCAAAGACCAGCCCTTTAGCTATATTATCAAGGACAATACTATTATCGTCAAAGAGAAAGAGGAAAAAAAGGTTGTTGATCCGAAGGGGGGAGCGATGGCTCCCCCTGCCCGCATTGTGGGGGTGATCAAAGATGAAAACAATGTTCCTGTCGAGGGGGCTGCCATTACGCTGAAGGAATTGGGGAGCGGCACTGTCACCGATAAACTGGGGAAATTCGCGCTGAACCCGCCCGATGGGACCTACACCGTCGAGATTTCTTTTGTCGGATTTAAGACGATAACCAGGACTATTACGGTGAGCGGTAACCAGCCGGTCAATCTTGCCGTTGTCCTGCAGCTGAGTGCTGCAGGACTATCCGACGTGGTGGTTGTCGGCTATGGTACCCAGAAGAAAAGAGATGTGACGGGGTCCATCAGTAGTGTAAAAGGGGATGATATCAACAATCTGGCTGTGAGCAATCCTGCCGAGGCCTTACAGGGAAGGGCTGCGGGGGTGGATATTGTCAGGTACGACGGTTCTCCGGGGAGTATTCCGAGTATTCGTGTACTGGGTACGGGCACGATCAATGATGCAGATCCGCTGATTGTCATCGACGGAGTGCCGAGCGGGGGATTGAATGACGTCAACAGCAACGATATTGCCTCGATAGAGATACTTAAGGATGCTTCTGCTTCTGCCATCTATGGTTCCAGGGCCGCCAACGGGGTGGTGCTGATCACGACCAAGAAAGGCAATTACGGGCAGGCGCCGCAGACTTCGGCCGGTTACTATACCGGCAGTAAACAGCCGGTGAAATTCCTACCGATGCTGGACGCATCTCAGCTTGTGGCATTGAAAACGGAGGCCTATACCAATGACGGCCTGACGGTGCCTACTATCTGGAGCGATCCTTATTATGCCGTTCAGCGGACGAACTGGCAAAAGGCACTGATGGGGTCGGGGACGGTGCAGAATGCGGATGTGGCAGTGCGGGGCGGGAGCGAAAAATCGAACTACAGCATGTCCGGCAACTATTACAAAGAGGATGGGATGATCGTCAATTCTTTTTTTAACCGGTATAGCTTCCGGATCAATTCGGAGCATAAGGTAGGAAGCCGGCTTAAACTGGGCGAAAACATATTGTATTCCTATTCCAACGTGGCAGCGCCGAATACTCAATCGAGCCAGACCGGGCTGGTGTGGAGCGCTATCCGGTTCAACCCGGCGCTGCCCGTCAAGAACCCTGACGGCAGCTGGGGCACTTCCCAGGCCGACAATCAGTTGGGGGATATCAATAACCCGGTGGCCACCGCCACCGAGACCCAGCAATATAACAAAACGGACCGTATCCTGGCTAATGCCTATGCGGAACTGGAGATCCTCAAGGGGCTGACGATCCGGGCCAATTACGGGTACGATCATAATATCGGTGACTCGTATACATTCAGCAATGAAATGCCCAATCAGACCCGTGGGCCCTCGGTCGCTTCGTTGAACCAGTCTTTTACCAAGAGCAGTACGATCCTGGAAGAATATTACCTGACCTACATTCACAAGTTCAGCGGGTTGCATTTAGTGACGTTGACGGCAGGCTATTCCGCGCAGACATATAGTGGCAATACCTTCGGGGCTGCCCGAACCGGGTTTGCGGATACGACGGCCGCTCAGCGGGTGCTTAGCCTGGGTGTCAGTTCATCGGCCTCCAACTTTGGGTCCAACAGCAATCCCTGGGGTCTGCAGTCCTATTTTATCCGCGGCAACTATGCCTTTGAGAACAAATACTTATTTACTGCTACGATGAGGGCTGATGGTTCCAGCATGTTCGCTCCTGGCAAGCAATGGGGCTATTTCCCGGCCTTTTCTGCCGGCTGGCGTATTTCCGACGAAAAATTCTATGGTGAAGGGTTGAAGAAGGTGATCAATTCACTGAAGCTTACTGGCGGCTGGGGTCAGCTGGGGAATGAAAATGTGGGCGCCTTCCAATACCTGAGCATCGTCGGTACCGGTGGCGGTGGCGGAACGGGCGGCGGCGGTTACGGGTACAACCTGGGCACGTCACAAACCAATAATAATGGCGCCTATATCATCAGTCTGGCCAATCCCAATATTACCTGGGAACGGGCTGTCATGACCAATATTGCTGCGGAGTTCTCCGCGCTGCATAATCATCTTACGGCGACGGTCACCTATTTCAACAAGAATACCTCGGATATGCTGATCCCCTACCAGATCGTGGAGACCTTTGGGGCGCAGACCAACTTGCCGGATGATCCGGGTAATGTGACCCTTCCCGATTATAACCTGGGCAGCCTGAACAACCACGGCGTTGAAATAGAAGCCGAATATCGGAACACGATTGGAAAGCTCGGCTATTCTTTCGGGGGAAACGCTTCTTTCATGAGCAATAAGGTTACGAAATTGTACGGCGCCAACCAGTACCTGGCGTCGACTCCCTATGGAAGGGAGAACACTGATATTTCGCGTACTTACCAAGGGGAGCCTATCGCCTCTTTCTACGGTTTCAAAACGAATGGCCTGTACCAGTCACAGAGCGATATCGATAAAGACCCCAATGTGGCCAATGATCCCAACAGGCCGAATATCCAACCGGGGGATGTCAGATTTCTGAATACGACAGGCAGCGGCGTCATCAACGACAGCAGCAGGGTACGACTGGGAGATCCGAATCCGCGTTTTGTATTCGGGTTCCATGGCACGGTCAATTACGCTCACTTCGATCTTAGCTTCAATTTCAAGGGTGCAACGGGCTTTGAGCTGTATGATGCGGATCGACTGTCGGGACTGGATGCTACGCAGGTATATAACTGGTATGCCGATGAGGAGAAAAGGTGGCATGGCGCCGGTACCAGCAACAGCATTCCGCGACTGAGCATCAACAACCTCAATAATAATTACCAGTCTTCCGATCTCTGGGTTTTCAAAGGCAATTATCTTTCGCTGAAGAGCATAGCGCTGGGTTACACTGTGTCTAAACTGCATATCAGCGACTGGCAATTACCGACGGCCCGTTTTTATGTCAGCGCCTATAACGTCTTTACGATTACCAAATATCCGGGTTATACGCCGGAGCTGGGTTATACGGACGGGAATCTGCAGAGGGGCGTGGATCTGGCCCAATATCCTCAAACCAGGAGTCTGACAGTAGGCGCAACCATCAATTTTTAATCTGGACTATTAAAATTCAGGTATATGAAGAAATTATTCAAGTATAAAATAGCGCTGGGTATTTCCATACCGGTATTGCTGAGCGCCAGCCTGTTCTACGGCTGTATCAAACATCCGCTGGAGCAAACTCCTACGGGGGAGTATACGACGGCTAACTTCTGGACCAACCAGTCCGACGTGATCGCGGGGGTGTTGGGCATCTACAATATACTGTATACGGAAGACTGGGTGGGACATGATCTGTATGCCTATGATGATCAGTCCGACGATATTTCCGTGGATGGGGACCATCCGGATTTCATTTCCATTGGGGAATTCAATATCAATTCGACCCTGCAGCTGATCTATATTACCTGGCCTTTTGCCTATGAGCAGATTGCCAGGGCCAACAATGCGATCATCTATATTCCCAAGGTGCCTGTCATGGACAGCGCCATCCGGGCCCGGTCGCTCGGGGAAGCGTATTTTTTGCGTGCCCATGCCTATTTCGTGCTGAGCCAGATCTATGGCAGTGTTCCGTTGATCCTGGAAGCGAATGTGCTGAGCGGGAATTACAATGTTGCCAAAGCCTCGCAGGATTCGATCCGGGCCCAGGTAGAATCGGACTTGTTACAAGCTGCCAATTACCTGCCGGATGTCATCTATGATGCAGCTGACAAGGGCCGGGTGAGCAGGGGTTCTGCCTGGGGGATGCTTTGTAAATTGTATACCTTCGAGGACCAGTTTGCCAAGGCCATTCAATACGGCAATCTTGTGATCAATGATCCCAATTATGCATTGGCGACCAATTATACCGATAACTTCACAGTAGGTGCGCAGGACAATAATACGGAGCTCCTTTTTGCCGTCTGGAACGAAAACCAGGAGGTCTCCGGTGTGCCGGCGTCGGCCATCAGTACTTATTTCACTCCCCGTCCCTGGCAGGGTTGGGGCTTTCATCATCCGACACAGAATTACGTCAGTGAATTCGAGGCGGCGGATACCATCCGGGAGCGAGCCACCATTTTGTCGGTCGGAGATTCTATTCCCTACAATACCAATCTGGTGACGATCGGCAGCGGGGATGCCTACCAGATGTTCACCGGTATGACCGGTCAGTCTACGGGCCGGATGCTGCCCAGCATGTCGACTACCGGGTATTGCATCAAGAAATACAGTGCTTTCATGCCCAGCGGGGATGGCTCCATCGACTATAACCTGAATCAGCCTTTGCTGCGTACGGCGGATGTATACCTGCTGGTGGCAGAAGATATGATCCGGTTGAACGGGCCTGGCAGCGGAGATGCGTTGATCAACGTCATTCGCGCCAGGGCGGGCCTCGGGTCCGTCTCGAATGCGGGCATGCCTCAACTGATCCATGAACGGCGGGTCGAGCTGGGAGGAGAGAATATCCGCTGGCAGGACCTGCTGCGCTGGGACAAAGATGGTATCATCAACCTGGATACGATCGTCAGCAAGCCCAAGACGGCTTCTCCGTTGGCGCCGTATTATGGGGATACTGTTATTCCAGCCCGTACCTTTACGCGGCCTAAGGATTATTTTATGCCGATTCCCCAGGAAATTATCGATGAAAGCAAAGGAGTTATCACACAAAATTCGAATTATTAACAGGGTGTACCGCCCTTTTTTACTGGCAGGCCTGTTGCTGGTGCAGCAGGCTGCCTGCGCGGGAACTGACGGACCGTTGGATCTGCCTGCGCTGCATGCCTTTTTGCAGCGGGTTGTACCCGGGAAGGCGTCCAGGTTCGAGGTCGCGTATACGGCGCCGGAAAATGGGAAGGATGTATTTGAGCTGGAGCAAGGGCCCGACAAGGTGGACGGCCAGGGCCGGGTGCTTGTGCGAGGGAAGATCGTGTTGCGTGGAAGCAACGGCGTCAGCGTTGCCTCGGCGCTGAACTATTACCTGAAGAATTATTGTCGTGTGCTGATAACCTGGGATGGAAGCTCGCCGGCTCTGCCGGCGATGCTCCCCCGGGTGGAGGGAAAGGTGCATAAAGTCACGCCTTATACCTACCGCTATTATCTCAACTACTGCACTTTTCAATATTCAATGGCCTGGTGGGGCTGGGACCGCTGGCAGCGGGAGATAGACTGGATGGCGCTGAACGGCATCAATATGCCGCTGGCGCTGACGGGGGAGGAGGCGATCTGGCAGAAGGTATACCGGTCGATGGGCTTTACCGAGGCCGAGCTGGATCAATTTTTCACCGGGCCTGCCTATTTCTCCTGGCTTTGGATGGGTAATATCGATGCCTGGGGTGGGCCTTTGCCGGCGCACTGGAAGGATAGCCACCTGCTTCTTCAAAAGAAGATATTGCAGGCGGAGCGGGGTTTCGGGATGAAGCCGGTATTGCCGGCCTTTACGGGGCATGTGCCCCCTTCGTTCAAGGTACGCTTTCCTTCCGCCAGGGTCAAGACGACGAACTGGGATGCGGGGTTTGGTGACGTATATATTTTGGATCCTTCCGATCCTATGTTTGAAGCCATAGGTAAAAAATTCATCGAGGTGCAGACCCGGGAGTTCGGCACCGACCATCTTTATTCTGCAGATACTTTCAATGAGAATGTGCCGCCGACCAGTGATTCGGCATACCTGGACGGTATGAGCAAGAAAGTCTTTGCGAGTATGGCTGCCGCCGATCCGGCGGCGGTGTGGGTGATGCAAGGCTGGATGTTCCATTACAATGCCGCTTACTGGAAGCCGACGCAGATACAGGCCCTGCTGAAGGCTGTACCTGATGATCATATGATCCTGCTGGATCTTTACAGCGAGAGTCATCCGGTATGGAACAGGACGGGGGCTTATTATGGGAAGCCGTGGGTCTGGAGTATGCTTCATAATTTTGGCGGGAATATCAGTCTCTGGGGGCGGATGCAGCATGTGGCGGAAGATCCGGCGAAGGCACTGCATGATCCGGCTGCGGGGAAGATGGTGGGTATCGGATTGACACCGGAGGGGATAGAACAGAATCCGGCGTTGTACCAGCTGATGCTGGAGAATGTATGGCGGGATGAACCGGTGAATGTGGAGGATTGGCTGGATGCGTATGTGCATGAGCGATATTCGGATGCTTCCGGGGGTGGGGTAGTGGGTCAAGCGGCCGGTGAGGTTTTGNNCTGGGCGGCAGTGCGCGTGAGCAGGTGGCTGCGTGGCGGGCGGTGAGGGAAGCCTGGAAGCTGCTGGACAGCAGCGTCTATCGTGGCGGCCTTGGGGAAGGGGGGCCGGAGTCCATTATCCAGGCGAGACCGACCTTTGAAAAAGCGATAGATCGTGTCCTTACAAAGCTGGATTATGATCCTGCCAAGCTGTTCGAAGCCTGGGAGCTTTTCGAGCAGGCTGCGCCCTATTTAGGGAAGAGCGACGGATTCCGGT
>PMUF01000319.1 GCA_003167015.1 Chitinophagaceae bacterium
TTCCCGCCCACGACGAGGTTGAACTTGAAATCACCAGCCTTCTTTGTACCCGTCAGGAACAAGTCCGTGTTCTCATCGTAATAATGGTCATGGATGTTTTCTTCCTGGTAGCCCTGGCTGCCAGGGACATTGGCCAGGTTACTCTNNCCAACCACGCAGGGAATATAATGCTGTCGATATAAGATGGTGCATGTTCGGAAGTCCGGCTATATCCGCTCCTCACCGTGGCAGCCAGCCAGGGTGTCAGCTTATAGCTCAGCGTCAGATTGGTCAGCAGTTGATCGGTGCTCTTCTTCGACCGCGAATCGAATACCTGCACCCACGGATTGGGAAAATAGGCATTCACGAAACCCTGGTTATACTGGAATAGATTGATATCCTTTACCTCCTTCAGGTTGATAGTGGGCAGCTGGTTCATGACATTCCAGTATACCGGCCGGTTCTGATCGTAGGAGTTGCCCGAGACATCCGTGGAGATATCGTAATAGCTGACCCCGACACTCGCTGTGAGCCGGCCGAAATTCCCGTTCAGGTTGATTCGCCCGCCATTACGCTGGTAGGTGTCATAAGGCACGACTCCTTGCTTGGTGCTGTGATCTCCGGAAAAGAATATTCCGCCCCATTTGTTGGATGCCCCACCCGATAATGTATTCTGATCACCTACCCCCGTCTGGAAGAAATCCTTCCGGCCATTGGGGACATCCCGGTAAGGCGTATAGATCCATTGCTGATTGGCTGTCTCTCCCAATGGGACCGAGTCCTGCGTAAAATCAAGACTGTTGTATGGCGCCCCATAACTCTCATTCTCGAATGGCACCGTATTGGGGATGCCGGCCAGCGGATTGATAAAATAAATCGTGCCCCCGGTAGCCGGGTTCGGATAACCGCCAAACGACTCACCGCCATATCCGCTATATTCATTCTGCAGGGAAGGAAAGTACGAGATAGACTCTAGGCTTACTGTGTTCTGATACGTCAGCGAGAAATTTCCCCTTCCCTTCTTCGTCGTGATCAGCATCACCCCGTTGGAAGCCGCCATCCCGTATAAGGCTGCCGCATTCGCCCCTTTAAGAATAGTAACATCCTCAATATCATTCGGATTGACGTTCGGCAGGTAGCTCTGATCCACCGGCACGCCATCGACAACGATCAGGGCTTCATTATTCCCTTCGATTGACCTGCTCCCCCTGAAAGTCACCTTCACCTGCGGATTGACGCCATTATCAGCCAGCCGGATATCTACACCCGATACCTTGGCCGCCAGTCCCGTCGCAGGATTGATGACCGCCGCCTGGTTCAGCTCTGCAGTCTTGATCTGGGCCGTGGCATACCCTAATTCCTTAGCCTGCCGCTTGATACCCAATGCCGTGGTTACCACCACTTCTGAAAGACTTTCTGAAACACGCGTCACACTGATATTAAAGCCCTTGGTTGAACTTCCCACCGGCACCTCTTTTTTGGTGATGCCCGAAGAACTGATCACCAGCACATCCCCCTGGGCCGCTTTGATCGTGAAATTCCCTTCGGCGTCCGCAACCACAGTGGCGTGTCCGCCTTTGACTTGTACAGTGGCATATGGTACCGGGGCCCCCGCATTATCGGTGATCTTCCCGGTGACATCGCGGGTCTGGGCGTGTGCCACCATCAGACCGCTACACCAGATACATAGTAGCAGTAACAATTTTCTCATTTGAAACAGTTTAGATAGATAAAAATGTTGACTAGAAATTGACAATGATTCCCCACCACCGTCGTAGCGGTGCAGTGGGGTTTTCCTTTTAAGGTTGTTCTATGCGAAGGACACAAAAATTAACAGAAATAACGCCTGCGGATAGCCTGTTTTCAACCGAAACCGGAAAATTTTCAACCAAATCCATATTATTCAATACTGGAGTAGAAGACAAATGTTAAAAAGGATCGCAGTAACAGAAATGAATACACTGTGCAGGTATTCGTTAACATATGTTAAGAGGAAGAAATAAAAAAGCAGGTGGTAGAAACCACCTGCGGGTCACATGAGAAAACTTCCGGGGACAGCTTATAAGAGGCCCGGGGAAGCTGTCCGCCAGAAAATATTATTTCCCCGGGAAAAAAAGTTATCACAATTGATCAAAGCAAAGTAAATACATTTTTACTCTGACCGGAAGTAAACTACCTCAAACGGGAAATTTGATGGCTCAATGGTTGTTTTGGACGGACGACCGGGATCGCCAACTCAAACTTTATCCGTCGCCGCGCAACAAACCTTATATCCTTTTACAATAAATTAACTTTTCTATTACAGCACAATACTAGTACTTGCCGTTATTCCAGCCTACTACACATCAGCGAGAGACAAAAACGGACCACAAGCCCGTTGACACAAGGCAATTCCCATTTAACTTAAAATAAGAACCAGTCAGCCCCGTCAAGGACTGATCATAAGCTGCTATGAACAAACAACTGGCCTTCGACGACCGAACCGTAAAGATCATCGGCATCCCTGCCCTGGGTGTCCTGATCCCTAATCTCTCGGGCCTGATCACTAACCGCCTTTACCGGTTGACCGAATTAATAGGGTCTTATCTTTATTTCATCACCCTCTTCTTCCTCATCTGGGAAGGCAACGTCCGGCTACTCAATTTCATCCGCAAAAAATATCCGTGGAACAGGAAATCCTATCCCAGGATCATCATCGCCCTCTTTTTTGCCAATATCATCTACTCCAGCCTCCTGTCCTTCCTATGGCTCAAGGCATGGAAAACATGGTCCCTCGAACCCGACGATGACCGGGGACAAATGGCCAATTGCATCCTCCTGATCATCATCGCCGCCTGCTTTATTATTAATATCTATGAGATCCTCTTCCTCAACCGTGAAAAAGAACAGCACGAATCCAGGGTCGAACAACTCAATATCGCCAAGGCCCAGGCCGAACTCGAGGCGCTCAAGAACCAGATCGACCCCCACTTCATCTTTAACTCCCTCAATACCCTGTCTTACCTCATTACCCGCGACCCCCTCAGCGCCAGACGTTACAACGACACCCTGGCCCGCGTCTATCGCTATATCCTGGGCAATCGGGAACGTGACCTTGTCCTGCTCCGGGAAGAGATCGAATTCCTGAGCAATTACTTCTACTTGCTCAAAATAAGGTTCGCCGATGCCATCAGCATGGTCATCGAGATCACCGACCTGTCAGCGGAAAATTTCCTTATCCCGCCCATTTCCCTGCAGGCACTCGTGGAAAATGCCATTAAGCACAATGAATTCAACGAAAAAACCCCGCTGATCATCTCCGTCGACATTTCGTCAGACCATGTTATCGTCAGCAACGCCATCAACCGGCAGGGCAACCCGCATCCCGGCTCCAAGATCGGCCTCAGTAACCTGGATAACCGATATAAACTGTTAACAAAACGATGTATCATCATAGAAAATAATTTCGAATCGTTCATCGTCAAACTACCCATCATCCGGTTCTGAAATTTTTGTACGGGTGGTGCAACATTTGCTGCTTATGTGCGTCTTATTCTTTGTGCTTTATATAAGCGGTCATCAATAAATGAGGAAACAATTTAATTTTGATAAAAACTAATCCAAATGAAAGTCTTGATTCTGGAAGACGAACAACCCGCTTTTGGTAGATTGGTTGAAGAATTGCAGGCACTTGATGAAAAAATCGACGTTGTGGCGGGCTGCAGTACCGTCGAACAGTCCATCCGCTGGCTCAACGACAACCCTCAGCCTGACCTTATTTTCATGGATGTCCAACTGTCCGATGACCTCTCCTTTTCCATTTTCAAATCCTGTAAGATCACCTGTCCCGTTATCTTTACCACCGCCTATGATAAATACCTGACCGAAGCCTTTCGATATAGTAGCATCGACTACCTGCTAAAACCTATTAGCTCAGACAGATTGGGCAGCGCCCTGCGGAAATACCAAACTCTTAGAGATCATTTCGTGAACAGCCATGATCCAGCCGCCAATCACTCCCTACCCGAATTCTGGACTAAGAACGATCGGAAAAAGTCACGCATCCTCGTTAGAAAAGGAGTGGAATTCCAAACCGTCCGCGTCGAAGACGCCGGCTATTTCTTTACCGAACATAAACTGATCTTTCTCGTCGACAAGGAAAATAGAAAGTACATGGCTGAAAAAAGCAATCTCAGCGAACTGGAAGAAGAACTGGACAAAAATCTATTCTATCGCGCTAATCGAAAATATATTATTAACGCTAATTACATCAAGCGATTCAAACCACTTGAAAAGAGCAAGATCAGCGTCGAACTCATCCTCCCGGTCAATGAAGAGATCATCATCAGCCAGGAAAACTCGGCCTCCTTCAAAAAATGGATCGGGGAAAATTAAAAATGTAGCGAAAACGCACTCCCCGTTCCCTCCACTGACTGCACCTGGATATTCCCCTTATGCAGCAGCAAAATTTGCTTGCAAAGGCTCAGTCCGATCCCGCTCCCATTCTTTTTGGTGCTGAAAAAAGGAATAAAAATATTCTCTATGACCTCCGGCGACATACCCGCACCATTATCCGCCACTTTGATCACCGCCCGGCCATTACTGCCCGCATTAGCAGACAAAGTGATCAACGGCTCCTCCCGGTCCTTCACCGCCTCTATCGCATTTACCACCAGATTAATTAATACTTGCTCAATCAGATTGGTATCCGCATCCAGCGACAAGTCCGGGTCAAGCAACAGGATATCCAGTTCAATCCGCTTTTGATCCAATGTGGGCTGCATCAGGTGATGCAGATTTTCAAACAGATCCCTCGCATACACCCGCTTCATATTCAGCGTCGTGATCTTATTCAGATTCCGGTATGTCTCCGCAAACTTCAACAGCCCCTCACTCCGCCGCCTGATCGTCCCGATACCCAGCTCCAGATCCTCCAGTGCCCCCGGCTGCCCCTCCAGTATCCGGCTCGATTCCTGCAACCGGTGCAACATCGTCTCTGCCAGCGAAGAAATCGGCGCCACCGAATTCATGATCTCGTGGGTCATTACGCTCAAAAGCTTCTGCCAGGCCTTCGCCTCCGTCTCGTCCAGTGCCTCGTTCACATCCTGGAAGGCAACCAGCTTGTACACCCGCGAATCCGTCTGAAAGGCCGTCGCCGTCACCAGTGTCTTAAATACGCTCCTATCCTTATCCTTTGTCAAAGAAATGATCTTGCTCTCCCCCGGCCGCAGGTTCAGTATCTCCTGGTACAATACCGGGTCCCTGCGTTCCAGGCTGGCAATCGTCTTCAGGTAAGGCACCCCCAGCAGGTTCTTAAAAGATTCATTCATCCACCCGATCTCCCCACTCTTATGCTCATAAGACAGGATACCCGTATTCACCAGCTCCAATATCTTTTGCAGATACTGATACTGCGTCTCCTTCTCCCGGCTGATCAGCTTGAAAGTAGAATTGATCTCGTTAAATCCCTGCCTGAGGGACTGCAATTCCAGCGGCGCTTCCTTGACATCGAAATAACGGGAGAAATCCCGGTAGTGGATCGACTCCACAAACTGCTCCACCTCTTGTTGCGCCTTACGATGAAAATTATAAAAATCCACCAGCTGATAGATCACCACCCCTAACAAAAAGGCCAGGTAGGCATATTGGCCCGTCACCAGTAAATAAGAGGCCAGCGACAAAGTCACAAAAAGAAATAATACCCGGATCAATATCCTTTCCTGGTAACGTTTAAACACCATGATAATTCGTTTTTAATCCCGGCTCAAATATCGTACTTGCTCAACCTCCTGTACAACGCCGTCCGCGTCAATCCCAGTTCCTTGGCAGCCTTTGAGATATTGCCGTTATGCTTTTCAATCACCTTCAGGATCGCATTCTTCTCGATCGTGCTCAACTTCAGCTCCTGTGGCTCATCCGTCTGTACAGGCGCCGACTCGATAGGCGAAAAGATCAGGTCCTTGGCCTGCAGCACATCCCCCTCGGCCATGATCACGGCCCGCTCGATCGTATATTGCAATTCCCGGACATTGCCCGGAAAATGATACGACTTCAGCTTTTCGACCGCCCGCGCATCGAAGTCATGCAGCGGCTTCATATATTTATTCGTATAAATTTTGTCGAAATGCCGCGCCAGCAGGATAATGTCCTCCTCCCTCTTCCTCAACGGCGGCACCATGATCTCCACCGTGTTGATCCGATAGATCAGGTCCTTACGAAAACGGGTTTCGTTGGCCAGCTCCGTCAAAGGCACATTCGTCGCACAGATCAGCCGGATATCGATCGGCACGGCCTGGTTGGCCCCCAGTCGCGTGACCATCCGGTTCTGCAACACCGACAATAGCTTCGCCTGCTGATGTAGCGATATATTCCCGATCTCATCCAGGAACAACGTCCCCCCGTTACCCGTCTCGAAACGCCCCATCCGGTCCTCCCGGGCATCCGTAAAAGCGCCCTTCTTATGTCCAAACAATTCACTCTCGAATAAAGTTTCCGTCAACGCCCCTACGTCCACCTTGATATAAGGCTTTTCCGCCCGCAGGGAATGCTGGTGTATCGCCTTGGCAATCAGGTCCTT
>PMUF01000075.1 GCA_003167015.1 Chitinophagaceae bacterium
GTGTAAGAAATACTTCGTCCAGCGTGGGCGATTTGACACTTACTGTCAAAAGCCCGATGCGTGCATTGCGCAGGGCCAGTAAAAGGTCTGTTATCATTTCGGGATCCAGCATGGGTGCGGTGATGGTGTTATGGGCTGCAACGTGAACTTCCGCCAGTAATAGTTGCTGGATGATGTTTTTGGCCTGCGGCAGGTTCTCGCCATCAGCCAGCTTCAATTCCAGCGCAGCCGTTCCTACTTTGGCTTTGAGCTGGTCCGGAGTGCCTTCTGCAATTACTTTTCCATGATCGATCACCGCAATCCTATCCGCAAGCTGGTCGGCTTCATCGAGGTATTGCGTAGTCAATACGACAGTTGAACCGTCGTTCACCAATCGGCGTATAGTGTTCCACACCTGGTTACGCGTACGCGGATCAAGCCCCGTAGTGGGCTCATCTAAAAACAGCAGTGCGGGTTGAGCGATCAGACTGGCGGCCAGGTCGAGCCGGCGACGCATACCCCCCGAATATTGAGCAAGCGGGCGTTTTGCCGCTTCGGTAAGACCGAATTCTTCCAACAATTCATTAGCCTTGCATTTGGCCTCGCGATTGTTGAGCCCCAGCAGCATGGAAAAGACGATCAAATTTTCCGTCGCCGATAATTTTTCATCAACGGAGGCATACTGACCCGTTAGGCCAATCAACTGGCGGACGATGTGATTGTCTTTTACGACGTCATAACCAAAAACCCTGGCTGATCCGCCATCCGGCCTCAATAAAGTCGCCAGCATACGGATGACGGTGGTTTTTCCAGCACCATTCGGGCCTAAAACGCCATAAATACCACCGGCTGGTATGTGCAGGTCGACGCCATCCACAGCATGATGATCACCAAAGATCTTTACCAGTCCCCGGGCCTCTACCGCCATCGATGAAAGTTGCGATAATTTCATGATAAGTAATTGTGTAGCGAAACTACACCACTACGCTCTTCCGGGAAATGACCAGCCGGTGAGTGCCCGGGGATCGTCGGTAAAAGATAGTATCGGGTCGGTTTTCAATAAAAGAACTGTTCTTTGACGACCTTACCGTCCGTGACATGGAAAACCGCAATTTCTTCGAGTGTAAGGCGTGGCTTGCCTTTGAACGTAATTTCCTGTTTCAGCACGACACTGAAAAATTCGCCCGCGACGATCGGTTCGCTGCAGGTATAGCTATGTATAGTGTCGATCGTGGCCCGGCGTGCGACCCCTTTGGCTTTGACGGCTTCCCGGCCATGGGTAAAGACAGGGAACCCCATCGAGGCTGCTTTTTCGGGCTCCTGAGAGACGACATCTTCATGATACAGCGTATCCTGGATCTCGATAAATTTCCGTTCGGACATCCATTCGCGATAACGGGTGGCTACTTCCTGGGTTGTCATAATCGTTTTTTTTAGTTTGATGGGACGAAGATCCAACAGGCCAGTGACAACCTTATGTCAGGAGGGGTACGATTTATCTCGAAATCCCTACTTCAATAAAGCTATCCGTTGACCATTCAATATTCAATGGTTCCCCCGCATCCTGCATGGTTTCCTTGCTGACATCTTTCCCGGTTCCATAATTGACCTGGGCAAAGGGGTTTTTGTCAATATTTAATACGACCAGCAGGCGACTTCCTTCAGACAGCTGCTTGCTGAATATCCGGGATCGGGTGAACGGGATTGTTTCCCGTTTGCCCGGGGTAAGCAGTCTGCGTTTTTCCATACTATTAGCATAGCTCGCCCTGCCGAGAAAGTAAGACAGCTCAAAGTATTCACCCTTCGGGGTGACTTCATATAATACGACCCCTACGTCCATGTCTTTTTTATTGATAATGGCCGTTAACGCCCCTTCCAGGGAACCACTGACTGTGACAGGTCTGTCAAATGGCTCACTGATAAAAAACAACCCGTTTGTCCGATCAAGCTCCGTCTTAATGATCGGGTCAGGATAATAATCGTTATTAGCAACGGTACGGTCAGCCAGATTGACCGTCTGGGACAGGAATTGCTCTTTCGGCAGCTTTTTTTCCAGGAGCTTATAATTTTGCCCATCAGAGGCATTATCCAGGTACAGCCTTAGTTTGGAGGATTCCATTTTATCCAATGAAGGGACGTGCCGCCAGGTATTGGCACCCATGACCTCAAAATTGATCTTGTCTTTCAGGAGTTCCGGCTTCTTTCCGCCTTTGAAGATATAATCAAACCATTGGAAGGTAACTGCCCTGGTGTCGATCAACGCAATGCTATCGACGGGATAGCCCCTTAAATTGGCTACGCCGCCTTGCTGCGCACCGAAGTGGTCATAAGGCCCAATGATCAGGTAATGATCGGCTGTGAGGTTATACCTGTAATGCTGCCGCAAATATTCCATAGCTGAAATCTGACCGTCATCATAATAGCCGGTTATCGTCAGCACCGGGATATTGATCCTGGCAAACTCTTCTTTGTAGGGTACCATCGACTGCCAGTACCCGTCGTAATCGGGATGGGACAGCCATTTCTGTAGCCAGGGATTCGGTGTCCCGTCGACACTGTCTATCTTATCATAAGCGGCGCCGCCTTCCCACCAATTGATCCGCATCCTGCGCCAGCGGGCATTGTCATTGTTGACAGCGGTATCGGTATATTTGTTATCAGTGACATAAAAGGCCCACTGGTAATTGACAGTCAGGAAAACATTGTTCTCCATCGGCAGGCCCAGGCCGGGAATAGCGGCCACATAGGGTACGATGGTCTTGAGCGCCGGGTTCAGGTATTTTGTTGCCGCCCATTGCACAAAACCGCAATAACTGCCACCGTACATGCCCACCCGGCCGTCACTCCAGGGCTGCTGCACGATCCATCTGATCACGGCGTTGACATCCCGGGCTTCATGCTCATAGGGCTCTATTTTGTCCGGGCTCAACCGTTTTCCCCTGGTGTCGGCCACCATACCCACATAGCCGTGGTCGGCGGCGTAGCAGGCTTCACCCAGGCTGCGCTGTGTATTGGAATAGATGGAGAAAAACAAGGTGGTCGGAAGTTTGGCCGGCGCCCCCTTTTTGCGGACAATAACGGCCGAAAGGGTTGCGCCATCGCTGGTCCTGATCATTACACTGTCAGAAATGATATAGCGTACCGTATCGGGCAAGGCTAGATTGTTCTGGGATAATCCATGGTGATGGAATAGAAGGCATAGCAAAGCCATGCAGAAGATTTTGCTTTTCATGCTTGTGTGATGAATTTATGATTATTTAATGCCGGTTCATGTTTTTGAACCTGGCTGCCTGACGGCTTGAAAAGTTGATCAGCTGACCCGTCTTAAGCTGAAGGGAAAACCGTCCGTCTTGTTCCCTTATCAATTCAATATAATTGAGGTTGATGATCTGTGTCCGGCTGGTCCTGAAGAAAAGCTGCCCGTCCAGCTGCTCTTCCAATTGATTCAACGAGGTCTTCAGCAAGACGTTTTGTTTGTTGAAGAACAAGCGGGCATAGTTATCCATTGACTCGATGAGGTGTACGTCTTCCCATTTGATCATATGGTACTGCCCTCTGTCTTTTACAAATAGGAAGGGTGTCTCTTTGTCTCTGAACCGGGCAAGGGCCTGTTCCATAGCTTTTGCAAAGCGCTCTTCCCGTACGGGTTTCATCAGGTAGTCCAGCGCACTGACCTCGAATGCTTTTACCGCGTACGCATCAAAGGCCGTCACAAAGATCACTATAGGTACGGATATCAGCGATTCCAGCAGGTCGAACCCTGATCTGCCCGGCATCTGTATGTCCAGGAAAATAATATCCGGCTTTACCGTTCTAATGAGTTCCCCGGCTTCATCCGCATTGGAGGCTTCACCGACTACTTTAATGGCAGGATAGTCCGTCAGCATCCGCCTCAATTCCGTCCTTGCGGTACGTTCGTCGTCAATGATCAGGGCAGTGATACCAACCATGATAGTGGAAAATTTAATTCAGCACATACAAAACCATCACTCCCCTCGCCAAGACCGAACGAAGCATTGCCACGGTATATCATCGATAACCTTTCGCTGAGGTTTTTGAGGCCAATGCCCGGAAGGTCATTTGATTTCTCCAGCGATCCGGGATTACAAACGCAGATTTGCAACCGATTATCGCGCTGAACGATCTTGATCGTGATCTGTCCGCCTTCCTTCAGTCCGGAAATGCCATGCTTTACCGCATTTTCGACCAGGACCTGGATACACATCCGGGGGATGGTGATGGAGAGTAATGTCTCATCCATTTCGATCCGGTATTGCAGCCGATCTTCCATGCGCATTTTTTCAAGTTCCAGGTAGTCTTTTACCAGGTTCATCTCCGATTCAAGGGATGCAAACCCGGATTGGCTCTGGTAAAGACCGTTGCGCAGCAGTTCACTTAGCAGGTCGATCCCCCTTCGGGCAGAGCGCGGGTCGGCTGCAACCAAAGATTTAATGGTATTTAATGAATTGAAGAGAAAGTGCGGATTAAGCTGTGCAGAGAGGTTATTGAGCTGTGCCTCCTTAAAACTGACAGCCAATCGGGTCTCCCGCTGGGCGGACTGGTAAAAGTGATAAGCCAGCAACCAGATCGACATCAGGCGGATGCCCGCGATAAAAATGTCTAACCCATTCATCTTAAAAAATGCAACCAGGCTTTGTGTCGTCCACGGGATGAAAAGAACCCGTATAGCATAGATTTTCAGTACGGTAACCAATGTGTATATGATGCCCATCGCCAAAATCGCCGGTATGATGCGCGTAACCAGGAGATTCGGCGGCAAATCGTTCCAGCGCCTTTTCTGTACGAAGGTCCTGTAAAGGTTGGTGATCCAGACATAAAGCAGCACATCGGTAACGAACTGCAGCGCTCCCAGCCACGGATTAAAATGTCCGCCGGCCCACCCCTGGAAACTCCAGTAGGATGCCGCAATGGACCAACCAATGAGCTGACATTTCCAGTAGAGTGATATGTTCATGCCTTTCTTCAATACCGTTTGTTTAAACAAAGCAACGAATATCAGGTCGAACAAAAAAGACAAAGTACAGCAGCGTAAGAATTTGGGGGATGGGCGTCATAAATATTTCAGCAGCCTGATCTCCGGATGTTGAAATTTGTATTTTGCGTAGCGCTTGCAAACAAAATACAAAACAATCTCGACTAAAATAAATACCAGGTATAGCTGGGGTAAGCTCCAACGCAGCTTCGCCGGTATCTCTGTATAGGGCGCTGTTTCATACCAGCCCTGGTGGGTATCGCCTGTCCTCAATAAGTTGACCAGTAGCGCAGCTACATGGATCAGCAGGATATGAACGATATAGTAAAATAAAGGAACCCGCCCGAAAGTCGACAGTACCCGGGCGAGCCAACCGCCAGCCCGCTCGGCGAAAGGCACCAGTGCGATGATCGGACCCAGCGTCATCAGCAGGTACAGCTGTGAGGGCGGATATTTCTGCTGGCTCAGCAAACGAAAGATAAATGGCCGTGGCTGGGGATCACCCATGACGAGGAGCAGGGTACCGATGATAACAAATAGGGCAATTGCCGATAAACCTATGGTCAGACATATTTTCCTTCGCCTGGCAGCTTCCAGCTGTAATATGCGCCCAAAACCGTAACCGGCCATCATAACGCCAATCCAGGGCAGTAGTACATAAAGGATGGATATCCACTTTATACCGTCGTAATCAATGGGATAAAAAAAGTTCCACCAATGAACGCTTGCCGGCACCAAACCAAAAACCTGTTCACCGGCGATAATAAGCAGACCGATGATCCATATCGAACGAAACGGCAGCCAAATGGCGCCCGCCAATAGCACCATACACCAACCGAGCATCCAGATCACCCCGGCCAGCATAAATTGACTGAAGTTCAAATTAAATGTCCAGCAAAAACGAAGGAAGGTTAACTCCAGGACAACGAGGAATATACCCCGGGTAATAAGATAGCCGGACAATGCCCTTTTATTGTTCAGCTTATCGCCATACAAAAATGCTGAAACACCGGCAAAAAACACGAAGCCCGACACGCAAAAATGTGTGATCCAGCGCGTAAAGAAAACGGCCGGATCTGCACTGTTGGCGGGAATCCCTGAATACACGCGCACATGGTCAACAGCCATCAATACCATGATGGCACCGCGCAAAAGATCTACTGAATTGTAGCGTTTTGTCTTTTCCATGATTGCAGTCAAAACTATCCTTAAAAATACAGCATTTGTTCCGATTCGTACAATGGTATGACTCACCGTTGCACTATTTTTGCCCAAAAAACGCTGGGAGCTGGAAAATGAAAGCACTAACATTATCTGCATTCGGTAGTTCCGATGTACTTGAATACAAAGAAATAAGCGATCCGGTGCTAAAAGACGGAGAGATATTGGTAGAGATGAAAACGATAGGATTGAACTTTGCCGATCTCATGCGGAGGGGCGGAGTGTATCCCATGAGAGGCCGTGCGCCTTATATCAATGGCTTTGAAGGAGCGGGAATAGTAAAAGATTCCAATCATCATCCCGAATTCAAACCCGGTGACAGGGTTGCCTTTGCCGACGTCCCGTTTGCCAATGCAGAGCTGGTGGCTGTTCCTTTTGAAAATGCCATTCCGCTGCCCGATGAAATCAGTTTTGAGACCGCCGCCTCTGTCCTGTTGCAGGGCCTTACAGCGCATTTTCTGACTGCCGACAGCCATACAATAAAGCCTGGCGAAACTGCACTGGTTCATGCGGCTGCGGGCGGTGTGGGGCAATTGCTCATCCAGGTCTGTAAAATATTAGGGGCGAAAGTCATTGGTCTGTCATCTTCCGAAGACAAAAAAGAAGTAGCGCTGTCCTTAGGCGCGGATGCCGTCTTTTTATATGACGATGATTGGAGGGCGAAAGTTTTAGACATGTGTCCGAATGGGGTGGATGTGGTGTATGACAGTGTAGGAACTACGATGGAAGGCAGTATCGCCGTGACGAAAATTTTAGGCCAGGTAGTTCTCTTTGGCCTGGCGGGTGGCAAACTGGAACTGGGAAATCCATTGTGGATTATTGCACATTCTAAAACCATTACCGGCGGAGATTTGTGGAATTATCTTACTTCGAGAGAGGAAAGGATAAAGCGATCGGAACAATTTTTTGAATGGATCCTGGCCGGAAAAATAAAAGTCTCTCCACCGACAGTTTTCAGGCTTTCCGAAGGTAAAAAGGCTCATGACCTGATGGAGGGAAGAAAGAGCACCGGAAAGATCCTAATGGTGCCTTAACCACCCATACTTATTTAAATTTCAGCAGGGATGCTTTTAGCAAAATAGTGATGATTACATATAGCAAGATAGTAATGAACAGGCAAATGGGAAGGAACCACCATCCCAAAACCTCATGAACCCCCATTATATCGCTGTTAAAGCCAAACGTAAAGCCCTGGCCGGAGATCAGCAGACCGGTATGAGAAGGGAAAATGAGCTTCAAAATACAAAGCAATCCAAAAGCAAACGTATCGCCGCCAGCGGCTCCACCTTCCCGTGGCCGTATGGGTGCTCCTTATCCGCCGGTTTCATGGCGATCCGCAACCCCACCCACAGCAACCCCGAGCTCAGCACATCCGCGCCCGTCTCCGTGGCGTCCGCCACCAGGGCATAAGAATGCCCGAGGTAGCCGGCGATATACTTTACAAACACCAGCCCGATACTGATCACAATGCCCAGCACCGTCGTACGGATCGCTTTCACCGAAGGATGTATATCGACATTTTGCATGCAGCCATAAATTTGCAGCAATTTTATCTCAATTTTCTCAAAAAAGCCACGCAACCCTTGAATTATATCTCCCGTTTGTATTTTTTGCCCACCTGCTAATGTCAATTCCTATTCTTTGCCGCTTTAGTCATCCTTGATCCTGGAAAGGATTCAACTATTATTTCATGAAAAAGACGGTGTTGTTATACCTATGCCTGCATAGCGGCTTATGCCTGCTTGCCCAACAAGATCTCGGGATACAAAACAGCAATTATGCCGGTATCCGGGGCGCTCTCCTGAATCCGGCTTCCATAGCCGATTCAAAATTAAAATGGGATGTGAACATCCTGTCCGGGGATGTGGTTTTTGCCAATACATTCCTGTACGCCCCTAAAAGTTCCGTACCCTTTTTGGGGTTTAAAAGGTCGCCAAAAAGCACGAGCTCGGGTTGACGGTAGCCGCAAGGGCCTATGGCAATGTCCGTAATATCACCGGCAACCTTGGACAGAACGCATTCGACTATTTCCTGAATAGCAGCAACTGGAATACGGCTTTCCAGGACCAGTCGGCGAGGGTCAATGCCATGGCCTGGCTGGAATATGGATTGCACTATGCTACGGTCATTTCGGATCGCGGATTAAATGAAATAAAGGGAGGCATCAGCCTCAATTATCTACAGGGTGTCGGAGCCATCTATGCGAAGAATACGAATGTGACCTATAAGGTCATCGACACGACCGCCATCGCTTTTTCGAATACTACACTGGACTATGGCCGTACCGATTTCGACGATCTGCGGAACCTCCACGATCGGAGGCACGGTCATGGTTTCGGGGCCGATGTGGGCGTGATCTTGCTCCATTTCAACACCGATGAGGACAAAGAGAAAGACAATTATGTCTACAGGATTGGGATCTCTTTACTCGATGTGGGAAAGATCAATTTCGACCGCAATACCGGTTCCTACCACCTGTCCGCAGCCTCCGCCGTTTTCAACAACTGGCATGAGGCCAGCTTTACCGACAACAAGCAGCTCGACCAGACGTTAAGCGCAGTCTTCTATAATGGTGATTCGTCACATTCCCAGACCGGTACCTCTTTTCATATGGCCATGCCTTCTGCCCTCAGCATCCAGGCGGATTGGCATATTGACCATCATTTCTTTGCCAATTTCACCATCGTCAAGGGCTTTGGACATGGGGACAATGTGGGCGTCGTCAGTCCGGATGTGTATGGATTGACGCCCCGCTATGAGACACAATGGTTCGAGGTCAGTCTCCCCATGTCCCTGATCTATTATAATCACTGGCAATCGCGAATGGGAGTTGCCGTGAGGGTATGGTATTTCTTTTTCGGCGGGGATGCGCCGGGCGGGCTATTAAAGATCAACAATTTGCAGCAGGCAGACGTTTATGCGGGCATTCACTATTTCGTGCCGGAAAAATCAAAACACACTATCAATAACTTCTAAAAATAAGACTATGAAAGTAAGACAGCTTTTCATGCAATCGATGATTATCGCAGGGCTCAGCTTCGTGGGCTCGTGGAATGTTGACAGCGCCAATGCTAAAGTAGCCTTTAGTATCAAAGGCCCTTTGGGTACAGTTAATGGCACCTTTTCCGGCCTGAAGGCCACTATTCAATTCGATGACAAGGATCTTGCCGGCAGCAGTGTTAAGGCCAGCATCGATGCGGGTACCATCAGCACCGGGATCAGTATGCGCAATCACCATCTCAAAACAGAAGAACAGTACCTGAATACGGATAAATATCCACAGATCACTTTTCAATCCAAGAAGATAGAAAAGGCCGCCAGTGGCTATAAGGCCATCGGCGATCTCACGCTGAAGGGCGTAACCAAACCCGTGGAGATCCCCTTCACGTTTACGCCGAATGGCGGAGGTGGGGAATTCAAGGGACAGTTCACGATCAAACGGGAGGACTACAATATCGGAAAGACGGGTGGATCAATAGGCGATGTGATCACCATTACGCTCCAGGTGCCTGTTAAGAAATAGAATTTTCTACCAGCTTCACGGCCGGGTTGCCGCCTAATCGTCCGCCGGCTTCATTCATCAGAACTGCAATTCCATCTGCGATTTTTCGAGCAGGAACATCCGCGTGCGGGTATCCTGAAGATACGGCGCACTCTTAATCTTATCATACAGATTTAACAATCGGCTTTTGGCCCGCCGAATCACGGTGTCATAATCAAGGGGAAGAATATTTACGAGGCCGTCTCTATGGGTCGTCTTGCCGCTGTCAGCCGGATTGATGGCTGAACCGAGTACGAAGCAGGTGACCGTCGAATCGGGTCGCAGCAGCCCTTTGTTCAGCAGTTCCGTCGCATATTTCCAGGTCTGGGATTTTTCGGTGTCGGAAATGGGTATCCCGGGCCGTTTTAGCTCCACGATAGTCAGCCGGTCAATACCGATCTCCGCGCCCTGGTCATCGTATCATGCCCTGGTTAGCCGTATATTCGATCGTCTCGTACTCCGGCCCGAATATCCACAAGCCGCGGCGAAACAGCGGCTGCAACTCCTGTACTTCATCAGTGAGCGTGCTCAGCACCTTAGACTGCAATTTTTCCAGTAACGTCGTTCTGTACTCAATCTCGTCGAGGACGATCTTGGCCACATCGACATCCCATTTTTGGAGCAATTCAGTCAGATCCTCCAATTCTTCCGGATCGGCATTGGCAAGTGAATTAGGAATACCAATTAATAATGCGATTTTTATCCAGCCGCGTCGACTGATTTAACCTGCCAAGTTCGCATCAAGGAGCACACTGTTTTCAACATCAACGACTATGCAGTGCCCCCAAAATATATCGTTATCGTCAAAATATAATGAAAAGCTTCCGTCGGAAAAGGCTAAAATGCTTTCCAGCTCAAGTGTCTCGATGAATTTTTCTTTGGTAAAGGGCTGTTCCTGATCTTCTAACCAGGTTTCGTTTTTCAGCCTAAGTAACTTTGAAGCGCAAAATACTCGTGCGGACTCGTCATTCAATTCCAGACATGAACAAATTTCGTAAGCTAATTTGGTGGCCTTTTCAATTTCATTTTCTTGAAAATCGAGTAATAATAGGCTATATTTTTGGGCAAAATTTGAGAGTATTGCCACAAACTCTTTTTTATCAGGGTCGAATGTTATGCTATCGAATTTCATTGAGCTTAGCTTTGGGTTGAGGTGTATCAATTTCGTTAAACATAAGTGATCCTTTTAATGTTAAAGGTTACTTTATTGAATTTAGGAAATTCCTTAGAAACAATGGTAAGAGTACCTAGTCATAAAAAAGCGCCTGTCGATGAGATACCGACACAGGCGCTATTAGGAATGTTCACTAAGATTTCCGATTATAACCCACTGCCCCCCGATCTGTTTTCATCATTCATTTGCGATTCACCTGCATGTCGGCCTGCCCTTGATGGATCATTTTTTTGCTGCGCAGCATTGTATGCCGCGTCACCTGTTTTACCCTTTCCCTTTGCCCCTGCTCCGGTCTTTTTATCGGAATGAGTATTTTCGGGCTTTTTGTTCACGTCGTTTTGCGGCTGATTTGAATTTTTCATAATAACTCATTTTAGACTGTAGTGGATGCAATTCTCCTGCCACCGCTATTTGCTGTCTTTCAGATTATTATCAATGCAGGGTCGGCCGGGCATTCACGCGTGACGCCTCATTGCTCCAACGCACGGACCAATTCCATGGCGGGCTCCCGATACCGTGAATAGCCATGCGCAATATCCCGGGCCAGCTCCAACGCCTTATTCTCTGCCTCCGCGGCTTCCACATCATTCCTTTTCAGCCAGGCCAACGCCAGATACCATTGCGCCGTCTCATACAGTTCATCCCCCGGCTTTGTCCTAAAGACGACATCCCCCAACTCGCTCACCGCGTTCCGCTCATCGCCCGTCGCCAAATAGGAAAGGCCCACATATAACCGCATATAATCCCTGATCAGCAGGCCCCGCGGCCCGGCACTCTTCACAGCAGAATCCCCCGCGGCCAGGACCGCCGCATAATTCCCTGTCCTGTAATCCTGGTAATATACCCTTACCTCCACCGGGTCATCCCCGCGCATATAGGGCTTGTACAACCTCGCGTCGATGTTACCTGCCAACGCCGCCTTCCGGCCTGCGACGCCTGCACCCGACACTGCCGAATCGACCCCCTTNNCGACCCCGTTTCCCTTGTTCGCGTTGCCGCTATCTGCCGCTGTCGCTGCCACTGTCCTATCCCAAAAACCTCCACGCCTGATCATTATTACCATGACTACCCCCGCAATGATCAGCAGCAGCGCCGTCACCCCCACCATCCAGCCGCTTCCCAAAAAGCCGCCCCTTGCCGGAACTTTGCGATACTCCTCCGGCATGTCCTCACGTTCACCGACATTTGCTCCTTGATCGGCCGCCTCCGACTCGTCCATTCCCGCTGCGTCCGTATCATCCATTCCACTCGTTTCCTTCTCAAAAGTATCGCCTGCCGGCCTTCCGGACCCGTCGGGATCCTCCATTCCGGTTAACGGCTCCGCCGTCGCGCCGGCATGCGTTCCTGTTCCCGCCCTGCTCATCAGCGCGTCCACATACTGAATCCGAAGCTCGTCATCTTCACCCAGGGCCCGCTTAAAAGCCTCCCTCTCCTCCCAGGAGAGTCTGTTTTCCAGGTATAAGGCGATCCGCGAAGCATTTTCGTTTTGGCGATCACTCATATCTTTCGTTTGTTACGTAATGACACATTTCCCGGCTTGCAGCCAGCGTCCCCGCCGGTTTTCGTAGCACTAGCTAATATAGCAATTTTCGGGAAGATCTTTCACGGTCAAAAATTGAAGGCTTTGCAACCGGAGAGTGGGAGTCACTGCTGCTTTACTTTTACAACCCCTGTTTTATACAAATCGATTGCTTTTTGTATAACGGTTTTAATTGTCGCGATGGGTAAATCCTGTCCGATGTAAGGTTGTCGGTGTTTTTTATGAACCCATAGGTAACAAAACATTTTTCCTTTGTAGCAAAAGAAAGGCATTCCATATTTCCACGCTGCAGAAACATCTTTGTCCTGGTTGAGGATAATTGTACGAAGGGCCAACAAACAACTTTTTGCCGGCTCTTCAAGCTTTTCGTAATAGTTTTCTAATACGTTCATCTTCAGGCTGTCAGTTTGTCAAACCCTACCGTATCCCTGAAGATCTGAGGCGATACCCCGACGTTTTTCTTAAAAAAACGACTGAAATAAAATTCATCGTCATAACCCAGTTCGAAGGCTACCTGTTTGACGGGCTTTGAAGTGAGATATAATTCCCGTTTGGCCTCGATGATCAGTCTTTCAGCAATCAGACTCGTCAGCGTTTTATTGAAATGGGATTTACTGGCTTTGTTAAGCGCCTTGACAGAGATGTGCAGCAGTTCGCCATAATCACCCGGCGTTCGAAGCGTTTTAAAATTTGTCTCGATCGCATTTTTCAGGTTTTCCAGGGTCGACGGCAATTTGCCGGCTTCCACGGATCCGCCAGACCGTTGTTCCATTTTAACCCGGGTAGCGTTGATCAGGAATATCTTCAGATAAGAAAGCAGCACATCGGGGTCCGGTTCCTGCCTGTTCTGCATCTCCCTCTTCATCTGATCGGTGACAACGGATAAGCCCTTCATCTCATCCGGGTTCAGATCGACTACCGGCGTATCGTACAGGTTATTGAAAAGAACGCCATTACAGGAGACTTCATTCCGATGCTTGAACAGGCAAAAAAAGCTGGGGTGAAAATTGATCAGAACCCCTTCCAACTCGCTGTCGGGTTTAACCATAAACGGCTGATAGATCGCAAAGCATAAAAGACAGTCGCTTTTGAAGTTGTAGATGGCTTGATCCCTTACAACCTGGCCTTTCCCTTTCGATACCAGCAGCATCGAAAAATGGTTGTATTTCCTGAGGCTGTTGAAAAGGCTGTCATTGTTGAAAGAGGTGACGCTCAACGCCATCTCCTTCGTCCGGGGATCAACCAGTGTAAGCGCCCCCCGGGGCAATGGTCCCGATTGTCCATCCCAAAACTCCGTTTGTCCATGGTCTGCCATACTGTATATGCTCAATTTTGCTTCATTAAATAACGACAATCATGGAAACAAAACAAAAAAAATTCCCTACCCCACCCTGGGATATGGAAAGCGCCGCTGAAAGACTACTGTTGGAAGAAGCCGCCTGGAATACCCGCAACCCGGAAAGGATCCTGGAGGGCTATGCTGACCAGGTGGAAATACGCGACGGCGTGGATTTCATCAATGGCAAAGCCGCCTTCAGGCTATGGCTGCAAAACAGGTTCGAAAAACAATTGGACTATTCGGTCAAACTGGATCTTTGGGGCGCGCTGAAGGGCAGGATGGCTGTCAGGTTTGAGGCGGAATGGCGCGATGCCGCGGGGAAACGGTACAAAAGTTATGGTGTAGAGGTCTTTCAATTCAATGATGAAGGCTATGGTGAAAGGCGCTTTGCAAGCCAGGAATTCGTGACCACGTAAATGTCAAACCTATTCCGGGCGCTATGACGGCCGTCATGGCTTTGACGGCCGTCATAATAAGTTTTTGAGGGGAATGGCTGAAAATAGGCTACTTTTGTAGCTTCCCAACACCACATCATGAATATCAGAATAGCCAATATCAGCCTCAACACCACAGACACCGAAATAAGAAAGTTGTTCTCTCCCTACGGAAATGTCGATTCAGCCATGGTCAACAGAAATGCCCTGAATGGCCGGTCGTTGAAATACGCAGAGGTCAACATGCCTGTGGCCACGCAGGCCAGACAGGCCATCGCCTCCCTCGACAAAACAATACTTGATGGAAAGATTATTTCTGTCAGTGAGCTGCCTTCGGAGTTCTACTAACCACCGGGGAATGACTACCCCTTCTGCTGAGACAGTCGCGTAAACTCGGCGCCGTTAAAGATCCTGGACAGGTTGACATCATTGGATGACCTGTAATCGTCTAAGTTTTTCACCGAAACGATACGCCAGAAGTTCTTCCTTTTCAGTTCCACATAATCAGGAGTCTTGATAAAAACCCCTTCTACGGTACTTCTTGTCTTAAAAAAAATCTTTGCCGGCTCCTGGTGAGCATCTTTACTACCACCAATAAATTTTTCGATCTGTTCACTTGTCATAATAAATTGTTTCTGTCCTAAAAAACCGTTTAAGGCAAATAAAAGCCAATAACGTTTGTTTTGCTTACCTTTAAGTATAATAATTTACATGATTAAAAAAATTTCCGGTCTCGATCTATTAAAAAGAAATTTTAGCAGCGTTGAAGTGAAGTTCATCGATTTCTTCGAAAAAGGAGAGCCGCGTTGGCCTATGGAAAAACGCGACTATCTTAGAAATCACCATCAAAGCCTGGATCAATTCTTCCCGGCGACCATTTCCTGGGAAAAGCTGAAGCTGCACGGACTACCGGATAGTATTCTAAAAGAAGTCCATGCCGCATACGAAGCCTTTCAACGGGGTGAGGAATATAACTGAGCCATCGATATAAATTTACTTGAAAAGCCTCCAGATCGCTGGTCTGAAGGCTTTTATTTTATTCGCTAAAAGACGTTGGAGCAAAGACGGTCGTGTCAATGGTGTTGACTACCAACGGTTGCCTTTGTCCCTTGAAAATGATCCGTTACGGTTGTCCGTTTTGGGTCTTGCCTTGGTTACAGATATGGCCCTACCATCTACCTGCGTACCGTCCAGGCTCTTCATGGCTTCCTCCGCTGATGTATCGGCCATTTCTACAAAGCCGAATCCCCTCGATCTTCCTGTTTCCCTGTCCATTACTACCTTTGCTGAAGTCACTTCTCCAAATTTGTTGAAAAGAGTCTTTAACTCTTCATCACTTACCTGAAATCCCAGGTTTGAAACGTACATATTCATACTAATAAATTAAAAAGTTTTAAAAATACTGAGCAATGCAATAAAAAGTAGAAGAAACGGAACGGAAGAATAGAGAGAAAAAGAAGCGAATCGATTACTTAATGTTGTACATCTCAATAATATCCGATAAAGATAGCCATTTTAAACGCTTTGGCCTAATAAATCTTCGATAAAGAATTAACATTCAGGGGAAAATAAATTAGCATTCCCGGAAATTAATCGATATCTTGCTTGCATTCCTCAACTTTGTTTCATGCAGATCTTCATTGGCAATTTGAACAGGATGACCACTGCCCGCCATCTCGCCGAACTTTTTCTCCCCTTCGGAATGGTACATACTGTAAAGATCATCAGTGACGGGATGACAGGACACTCGCTGGGCTATGGCTACATAGAAATGGAGCCCAATTGCGGCAAACTGGCCGTTCAGCGGCTGGATCACCGTCTCTTTATGAACTATTACATGGAAGTCAACGAGGTCGATTAACGCATCCCCTGTTATCGCACCGACCGGTCGAATGCCGCGGTCAGCACCTGGCCGTTCCGTTTGACCTGTACCCAGATCCTGTACATTCCGGGCTGCGGAAAGACATACGGGAAACTGACGCTATTGCCCATTGTCATACCACCCGTCGTGTCCATGGCAGGCATATTCATCTGCTTCATCAAAAAAACATTCCGGTCATTCTCCGGCATGGCCTTTATCCTGCTGACCAATCCGTCGATACTATCCCGGAAAGCCGTTCGGTCCGCATGCCGGTAATCCATGTCAGGATGGTTGAGCCGGTCGATCAACCCCTCCTGGGCAGCTACCGAATAGGTCCCTACGGGGTGCAAATGGACATAGGTACTGCCATCATCCCTGATAATGGCTGCATGGGCCATCATCCCCAGGTAAGGCTGTAAAGAAGCCTGGTGCCTGTTCTCATCCAGTACGGCAAACTTAAGGTTGTACAATTGCCCGGCTTCAAAAGATTCCCCTGCCGGCCCTTCCATCATCATCACCGATCCGTCCCGCATCCGGACCCCCGTTCCGGGCTTGCCGCAAACGATCGCATGGTCATCGCCGCGAAAAGGGTTGCGGGTGATGTCATTGGGCAATGCATAGGCGTAAGCGTCGTCCGGGTCCAGTCTGTGCAGGCTATCGGACAAATTCTCACCGATATTGAAAGTATCTTTCAACGTCTCCGTAAATCCGGATAAATAGACGATATCGGCAAACGCCAGGTAGCGGCCTTTCGGCAACGGCGGCAGGATCGTGCGGAAAGTAGCGGAATCCTCTCTTACCGGGTGCAAATGTGCAAAGGCATCCATCGCGGGAATGCGTACGACAAACAAATGCATCAGCTTGCCATGATCGGGCACGAGGTAAGGCAATGACCCCAGCCGCTGCCCGGTTGAATCGATTTGAATGGTCAACGTATTCACCCCGCTGTCGCTGTGCAGGTGGTAGGCAGCGTGCATGGGTTTGAACATAAAACGCCGGTAGCGGCCGGCCCAATGCTGCCACCAGGAATTACCGCCGAAGACGATCAGTGAAGACAGGACGGCAGCCGATACAATGGCGATCCGTTTGGCCCGCCGCCGCCCGGCGGTCAGATCCTGCCCTTTTTGGGTCAACGCCTCCCCTACGCTGGCCCCGATGATCGTTACCAGCAAAATGAATAGCAACAGCCCCAGTCCGACGAGGATATAGCCGGTCACCACAGGCAGTCTTTTTTCTGCTGTCGAGACAGCCATGATGGGCGCCACTAACTCACCTTTCCCTGCCGGTCCCTGCACCTGCAGCAGGATGCCGGATGAGCCGCTGGTCATCAGCCAGACCTTGCCGCTGAATTGCCCGGGCTGCCCGGCCACCGGCTGTAACGGATCGGCGGAGGGCGCACCCCCGCGACCGGAATAAAAATAGATCGGCTGTGCCGCGATACTGACACCGCCGGGGTTATCCAAATAAACAGTCACCACGGCTGTGCCGGGGATGACATCCGGTGGCCTAACGCTGACCATCAGGTGATAAGGGCCGGCCATCCCCTCCATCGCTACGCCGGGACTCCCTACATGCGCAAGGGCAGGATAAGAGAAGGCTGTCGCCGCCATCGCCAGCAGCAGGATTTTTTTCATATGATCGATGATTTTATTACCGTTGAATACTTTGCAGCCAATTTCCCCAGCGAAGGCTGATCCGGGCACAAAGCCAGCCAATTCCAACAGCGATCAGCAGGCCTTTTATCATCGTATAGAAGGAGGCGATATTACCGGGATAGAAACGATGTCTGTACGGCGCATCCGGATAATCGCCGAAATACCAGGCATCGGAACCGAAAAACCAGTTCCGTGAGCCGGGCGACTCCAGCAAAAATCCACTGAAGGGATATTGTACCGCCAGCAACAAGCCCACAAACAACAGACTCAGCCATAAGGCCTTTAACCCATCACCTGATGACGACCGCCGCAGCACCCCATCCATGGCCATAGCGGGCACCACGATCAGCAAGGGAAAAGGACCCGATTGAAAATGGGTGATATGCGTCAGAATAGGACCCAGCTTTGGTTCTGCCGGGAACAACTGTAGTATCCAGTTGGAAAGAGCAATGATGAGGAAATAACCCAGCGCCACGGCCGTCATGCCCCATTTCAGGCGCAGCGTCCGCCCGAAGGCCGGCAGGAATAAAAGACCGACGACCGAGGCAATACAGTAAAATAAGGGGTCCCGCATCCGCCCTGTGTGGATATACTGGGTCCCCAGGGTATAGATCATACACAAAAGACTGGCAGCGCTGATCACAAATAATAGCTTCAGAACCGGCGCGCTATCCCGGGTATTCAGGTATTTGCTGATGCTCACACAGGCGCCGAACTGCAGGAATATCATCCCCATCGCCAGCAAGGTATGAGGCGGTGACAGGATGGTCACGTCCAATCCGTATGCGCTATGCCACCAATCGTCGAAGGGAGCGGACGTCAGCATGGCGATGGCGCCCCAGATGCAGAATAACGATCCCAGTGAACTGTAGAAAACTCCCCAGACCCTGATATCCGTCTGACGGGAAGCTTCTTTGCGGTAAAATGAGTTCCACAAAACCCGGATGCCCGAAAAGAGACCGGCGAAGATGGCCCCCAGGTAAATGAGGATATGCGGCGGCGACAGGAATTTATCTCTCCCGATAGACCGGTGCCAGGAAATATCCCATAATATTCCGATGATGGTGAACAGCGAAGCCGCCGACACGGCATAGATATATAGCGGCAGAACGGCTTTTTGGGTCCCGGCCCGGGATGGAGCAGGTATGTCCCGTGTCGTCAGCGGAGAAGGAATAGTGATTGACATAAGCACTGGATGGGTGGTGTGCTTAAAGGTAGCAAAACCTACTCAACTATTGAGCACCGGCGAGTTGGCTAAGTATTTTTTGGAAGGATAATAGATGAAAAAACAGCTGCCGTGCTTGACCACGGGGATGATCTGCGAGCTCATCTCTTCGGGGATGGCCGGACAACCATAAGTAGTTCCCATTACACCGTACTTGTGCAGGATCCGCAGGCTGACGTAAGAAGCGCCATGAATAACGATGCTTCTCCGGCTGGCATTGTCGTTAAATCCTTTGTCAACACCCTCGATCCGTAACGAGAGACCGTTCATACCGGTATACGTTCCGGTCGTGACATAAAATCCAAGACTGCTCTTGCAGGACTCCATCTTGTTGGAAAAAGAGCTGGCATATTCTTCACCTGAATTGATCCCATGCGCCACATAGGTGCGATACAGCATTCTGCGGTTGCGGACGTCGATGACATACAAACGCTGGTTGCTGGAAGACTGGCTGAAATCGCAGATGGTCAGAATGCCGGTCCGACGTAAAATTCCTCTTTTCTTCAATTTGAAATAACCTGTCCAGGCGCATTCGAATGCCTTCCGGCTGAGACCGGAATCTTCCAGGTCCATTTCATTGTAGATGCTGCCGGCGGTGGCGGTGATCATTCTCATTTCCGCCTGGCGGGCTGCCCTGGCCGCTATGGCCTTTTCTTCGGCCGTACGCGACACGGTGGCTGCTGCTGAGACGGTATAGCTGACAAATTTCTTAATGGCGTCTGCATCGTTATAGTCTACCGGACTGGCGATGGCGGAGGATGCCGTATAGAGGCAAAATGCCAGGAGAAGGCAAAGTTTGGTGGGGGTGTGGATTAACTTCTTCATAAAAGCGGATTTGAATAATAAACGCCAACCCCCATACCAAAGTACAAACCATTGGTTTACACTTATCTACGGGTGAGTGGAAGCGCCATGCCGTCCCGTTTTGGGACAAGAGTCCCAGAATCTGGAAAATTCCGTCAAAATAAATGGACATAAATGTACTGGGAGATGAGACAAATGTGCTGCGGTATAGGACAAATCCCGCTATGGCCTTCTTTGTAGAAAATAGGCCCCACATTCCTGGTTGATTCCGGCCAAATTTTTTGGCATATAATTTTACCCTTTAAAGGAATGAAGGTCTTCTTTCTGCGTATCTACGACATCTACCAGTTCAGCCTCCGCTTCTGGAAAGAGGCCTTCCTCCCACCCTATGAGTATAAAGAAGTCTTTAACCAGTTCTTCGAAGTAGGGATCAAGTCACTTTCCATTATTTCGCTGACCGGGTTTATCACAGGGCTTGTTTTCACCAAACAATCCCGGTCCTCCCTGGCAGAATTCGGGGCCACCTCCTGGTTGCCGTCCCTGATGGCGATCGCCCTGCTGCGCGCCCTTGCCCCGTTGGTAACGGCGCTGATCATAGCGGGGAAAGTAGGGAGTAATATCGGGGCGGAAATTGGTTCGATGCGGGTGACTGAGCAGATCGAAGCCATGGAGGTATCGTCTACCAATCCCTTCAAGTTCCTGGTCGTGAGCCGGGTTTTGGCGACGACCTGCATTGTGCCGGTGCTGGCGATCTACATGGGCTTTATCGGCCTGCTGGGCGCTTTCGTCAACGTGTACAACAATGAACAGACCAGCTTTGTGTCCTTTTTCCAGGAGGCGTTCATGAAAATAACCTTCCTGGACCTGTTCACCCTGGTGCTGAAATCGGCCATTTATGGCTATACGATTGGAATGGCCGGCTGCTTTAACGGCTATTATGCCGATCAGGGCACCGTTGGCGTAGGCCGGGCAGCCAATACTGCTGTCGTAGTATCCATGTTCCTGATCTTTATCGAAGAAATGCTCATCGTCACTCTTATCAATACTTACAGATAACATGTCAACAGATACAGCCGAAAAATATCATAAACATACCCCAGCGCCCATCGACTGCAACAATGTGGTCATTTCGCTGCGGAATATCCGGAAATCTTTCGGGTCGCTGGAGGTATTGAAAGGGGTAGACCTCGATGTCTGCAAGGGGGAAAATGTCGTCGTACTGGGCCGTTCCGGCAGCGGTAAGTCTGTTCTGATCAAGATCATCGCCGCGTTGCTGCGACCGGATGAGGGAACGGTCAGGGTCCTCGGCAAGGAAATCGATCAGCTGGATGCCCGGGAGTTGCAGGAGCTGCGGTCGAAAATAGGCTTTTCGTTTCAGGGCAGCGCTTTATACGATGGCATGACGGTCCGGGCTAACCTGGAATTTCCCCTCGTCCGCAACCAACGAAAGCTGACCAGACAGGAAGTCGATAAAGCCATCAGACAGGTGCTCGACGATGTCGGGCTTTCCCGCACCATTGACCAGATGCCCGCTGAACTGTCCGGCGGCCAGAAGAAACGTATCGGCATCGCCAGAACGCTGATCCTGCACCCCGAGATCATGCTGTACGACGAACCGACGGCCGGCCTCGACCCCGTCACGAGCGTAGAGATCAACGACCTGATCAACGATGTGCAGCAACGGTACAATACGAGTGCCGTCATCATCACCCATGATCTTACCTGTGCAAAGGCTACCGGGGAAAGACTGGTTATCCTGTCCGAAGGGAAATTCCTGCGGCAGGGCAGCTTCGAAGAGGTATTCCATAACGACGACCCAATCATCAAAGATTTTTATAACTATAACTTTATATCGGACTCATGAGCGAAATCAACACGCGTAAAAAACTGGCGCTAGGCATCTTCATTTTCGCCGGGCTGACGATCCTCGTCATAGGAGTCCTTACCATCGGTGGCCAGCACAAGGCATTCACCAAATCAATCCAACTGCAGGTCGTCTTCAATGACGTCCAGGGACTTCAGACAGGAAACAATGTCTGGCTGTCGGGCATGAAAGTAGGGACAGTGAAAAAAGTAGCGTTCTATGGCAACTCGCAGGTCGAAATCGTCCTGAATATCGAGCGGCAAGCCCAGCCGCATATCCGCAAAGATGCGAAAGCCCGGATCAGCACCGACGGACTCGTGGGCAATAAGATCGTCGTCATTTCCGGTGGCAGTGATACGGCGGCAACCGTAGCCGATAACGACCACCTGGAAAGCGAGCAGCTGCCGGGTCTCGCGGAAATGACCAGCACCTTACAGGCCAGCAATGGCAACCTGCTGGCCATCACCTCCAACCTGAAAGCGATCAGCGAGAAATTGAAGACGGGTCAGGGGACGCTGGGGGAATTATTGAACGATCCCTCCTTTGCCGACCAGATCCACGGTTCCCTCAGCCATCTCCAGGCCGCTTCCGCTACCAGTGAAAAGATGATCGCCAACTTACAGGACTTCTCTTCCCGGCTGCGCGATCCGAACGGGCTGGCGAATCAGTTGATCACCGACACCACCGTCTTCAGTCATCTCCGGCATGCGGTTACTCAGCTCGACGAGGCCGCTGCCTCGGCCTCGGACTTCAGCACGTCGCTGCGTACGGCCGGTCAGGGGCTCAATGACGCTCATTCGCCCGTTGGCCTGATGCTGCATGACCAGGAGACAGCCGACAACCTTCAGCGGACGATCAAGAACCTGCGGGTCAGCAGCCAGGAACTCAGCGATGATCTGCTGGCTTTACAGCACAATTTTTTGCTACGCGGCTTCTTTAAAAAGCAACAAAAAGAGGATACACCATAGAGTTGGGGAAATAATTACCCAACTAAAATTTCATACCATTTTCGAATGAAATAATAGTTCCTTTTAAAGTTGCCGCAATATCGCTTCACCTATATTTGTTTACTTAAAACACCTAACATGACCCTTGACGCTTCGAAAATTTTCCAAAAGAAAAAACAGCAGATCCTCGAAACCTGGATAAAGAATCAACTGGCGAATGATGCTCTTCGTGAAGATCTGATCAGCAGCGAAGAAGCCAGGACCCAGTCGGAAGAATTGCTGGATGCCCTTGTAAACAGGCTGCGGGCAGAAAAGGAAGGCGCCAGTCTGGCCGATGGTTTCGACCCGGTTCTCGAATACCTGGAGACACTATCGATCACCAGGGCCCGGAAAGGATATTCACCACGGGAAACCGGCGCTTTCCTGTTCAGCCTGAAAAATGCACTGCTGAAAACCCTCAGCGAAGAAATTAAGGACGACCCCAAAGGTCTTTACGAAGAAAGCCAGAAGATCAACAACCTGATGGATGACCTCACCATTGCCTCTTTCGAAACCTTTATCAAAGGTCGCGAAGAAGTGATCCTCCGGCAAACCGACGAGATCGCTGAAATCTCCACTCCCGTGATCCGTATGTGGGATGGTATCCTGGCGCTGCCAATCATCGGCACCCTGGATAGTTCCAGGACACAGGTGGTCATGGAGAACCTGCTGTCCCAAATCGTCGAGACCGGCAGCAGTATCGCCATATTGGATATTTCCGGGGTGCCGGCAGTAGATTCCCTCGTGGCGCAGCATTTGATCAAGACGGTCAGTGCCACGCGGCTGATGGGAGCGGAATGCATCATCAGCGGGATCCGGCCGGAAATTGCACAGACCGTAGTGCACCTGGGAATCGACCTTTCCGGCATCGTTACCAAATCCTCCCTCGCCAGCGCGCTGAATTATGCGTTCACCGCACTCCGCATGGAAGTCAGGAAAGTAAGGACAGAAACTAAATAATTGTTGTTATTGCATGGATAAGATACCTATTTTGAAAATGGGCTCCTTTTTGCTGGTTACCATCCAGGTAGACCTATATGACCGCCTGGCGCTTAACCTGGAGGCAGACCTGATTCGGATGGTCGACAAGACCGGCGCTAAAGGCGTGCTGATCGATATTTCCGCCGTCAATATTGTCGACTCCTTCATGGGAAGGATACTGGGCAATATCGCCAGCATGTCCAGGATACTGGATGCCCAAACGGTAGTGGTAGGTATGCAGCCCGCCGTAGCGATCACCCTGGTAGAACTCGGGCTTCCGCTGAATGGTGTTCGGACAGCCCTGAACGTGGAAAAAGGAATGGCTCTGTTGCAATCTATGATTCCTCCCGGCAGCGGGGATGAAGAAATCACCGAAGATGATCATATCTCTGTCTAAGGATGAAATGGCCGTGGTCAAAGAACAAGATGTCGTCCCGTTCAGGAACCGGGTCAGGGAGTATGCTGTGAAGATCAAAATGGGACTGGTCAACCAAACCAAACTCATCACGGCAGCCAGTGAGCTCGTCCGGAATATGCTGAGATATGCCAATGGGGGAAAGATCAGGATAGAGATCGTCACGAAAGGAAGGGACAATGGCATCCGGTTGACATTCGCAGATACCGGACCTGGCATCAGCAATATCGACCTGGCCATGAAAGATGGTTATTCCACCGGGAAGAGCCTGGGATTGGGTTTGCCCGGCGCCAAAAGGCTGGTCAATGAATTCAATATCCAGACGGAGACCGGTAAAGGCACGACTGTCACTATCATTAAATGGTCAAATGGTTAATCCGTCGCATATCAGCTTTAGCGCAAATGACAGAAGCTACCTGGCCATTGTAAAAAAGGAGATCCATCAGCTGGCTATTCAGGCAGGGTTAGGGCAAAAGAAAATAAACGAGATCGATATCCTGGTATCGGAAATGGGGAGCAACCTGATCAAGCATGCTTCGGGCGGAGAAATCCTGGCAGGTGTCCTGCCGGCCGGCGAGGGCGCAGGACTCGAGCTGATCAGCATAGATAATGGTCCGGGAATCCCTGATCCGGTCATGATGATGAAGGACGGGGCTTCAACGACGCAAACCCTGGGACACGGACTCGGAAGCATCCGTCGTTTCTCCGACCATTTCGAGATCTATTCTCAAAAAGATTGGGGAACGATCCTGCTGAGCAGGATATACCCGGAAAGCGCGCCGAAAAAAAGTGTCCGTAAGAACCCTCTGTCCCTTCGTTCACTGGTGATCTCCAAACCGGGAGAACTGGTCAGCGGCGATGGGTCCTACAGTTTTATCGGCGAGGATGGAATCGTTAAACTGCTGGTCGCGGATGGATTGGGACATGGCGCCGAAGCCAACCGCGCCGTCCGAGAGGCCATTGGGGCTTTCAGGGATTTCGACAGCGATAGCCCTGCAGAAATACTGCGGCACCTGCATGCCGCGCTCAAAAAGACCCGGGGTATAGTAGCCACCGTCGTCCTGGTCGATCCTGTCAGGAAGACCTGGAAATTGTGCGGCATAGGAAATATTTCCACCCGGCTCAGTGGCTTTCAGCAACCGAAGGGTTATTTGTCCTATAACGGGATCATCGGGCACAATATACCCCATACCTTGAACGACCAGGAACTGTCGCAGAACGAATACCAGCAGATCGTCCTTTGCAGTGACGGCATCCGGTCGCGCTGGGAACATGCCAAGCTGCCCGATCTGCACAAACAGGACCTGATCGTGCAGGCCGCAGCCCTGTACAAGGATTTCGGAAGGAAAACAGACGATATGTCAATCATCATCGGAAGAATATAACCATGAACTACGAGGTCACCCGGTTAAGCCTTGAAAATGAAATGGACCTGGTATTGGGTCACAAGCGGTCTATCCGGCTGGGCGAGATGCTGAACCTGTCCCTCTCCAGCCAGACCGCCTTCACCACCGCCATATCCGAATGCTGCCGGGAGGTGCTCGAAAAGACGGGCAGTGGATTGCTGATCGTCGAGATTGCCAAAGAAACCAACAAATCCTTTCTGACAGCCACGATCCGGTATAAAGAAAACGGTAATCATAAACCTTCCCGGCACAATCCCCTCGAATACGCCAAGCGACTGGTTACTCACTTCGTCATGTATACGGATGACTTCCTGAACAATATCGAGCTCCGGATCAATATCCCTCAATCCCGTCGCCTGACGGATGAAAAAATAGCCGAGATCGTCAACTATTTCAGGAATGAAAATCCCTCGACTCCTTATGAACAGGTCAAGCGAAAAAAAGAGGAACTGAATAAGATCGCCTCCGAACAGGAAGAACAACTGATCCGGTCGAGATACGTCAACGAAAAAAAGACGGAATTCCTGTCGATTGCCAGCCACGAACTGAAAACACCGCTCACGACCATTAAAGCCTTTACCCAACTGGCCCTGGCCGAAGGCGACGGCTGCTCCGAGACGATCAGGATGTACCTGTCCAAAATCAACCTGCAGGCGGACAAGCTCAACAAGCTGATCCAGCAATTGCTGGATATCTCCAAAGTCGAAGCCGGCCAGATAGACTTCATCATGGAAGACGTATCGATGAATAGCTATATTCACGAAACGGTCGCGCTTCTCGCTAAATCCATCCCGACCAACCCCTTCCTGATCGACCTGCAGGAAGATGTCATCGCCGGTATCGATAAACTTCGCCTGGAACAGGTCTTCTCGAACATCCTCGTCAACGCGGCGAAGTATTCCAGGGAAAGGACCCCCATTCGCATTACTTCGGCGGTAGAGCCAGGCAAATTTCTCCGCATCTCCATCCGGGATGAAGGCATCGGCATGTCGGAAAATAATATGCAGCGTGTCTTCGAAAAATTCTTCCGCGCCGAGGAGGTCGCCCGCTCGTACTCCGGGCTGGGGATGGGATTGTATATCGCCTCCCGCATCATCGATGGCCATGGCGGCCGGATCTGGATCGACAGCGAGCTGGATGTCGGTTCCACCTTCCATTTCACCATTCCCTATCTCCGCATGGCATCCGTTTTGCCTTAATCTTGTCCGTGAATACTTCCCTTCAAAAGATTGGCGCATGGTACGATCCCACTGCCACTGAATTTATCGTCTGGGCCCCGGCCCGGCAAAAGGTTGAATTGCTATTGGAATCCCCGCAGCGGGGTATTCACCGGATGCAAAAAGATGAATGGGACTATTGGCGAATACGTTTCCCTGCATCGCCATCACAACCCATGCCCGGCACGCGGTATTTTTTTCGCCTCGATGATACCATCACCTGTCCCGACCCTGCGTCCTTCCATCAACCCGATGGCGTCCACGGTCCTTCCGAACTCATCGACCGCATGGCATTCTCCTGGCAGGATCAGACGTGGAGCGGTATTCCACTCGACACTCAAATTATCTACGAGCTGCATGTCGGCGTCTTCTCCGACTCTCACGATTTTGACGGCGTCCGGAAAAGGCTGGACTACCTGGCAGACCTGGGCATCAACGCCATCGAACTCATGCCTCTCGCGCAATTTCCCGGCAGCCGCAACTGGGGCTATGACGGGGTCTACCCCTTTGCCATCCAGGATTCTTACGGCGGTGTCCCCGGTTTTCAAGGGCTTGTCGATGCCGCCCATGCCAGGGGCATTGCCGTGATCGTCGACGTGGTCTACAATCATGTCGGCCCGGAAGGGAACTACCTGTCGCAATATGGCCCCTATTTCACTGACAAATACAAGACCCCCTGGGGCGATGCCGTCAATGTCGATGATGCGGGGTCGGACGGTGTCCGCAACTTTTTCCTGCAGAATGCCCGGATGTGGCTGGAAGATTACCATGTAGATGCCCTACGGCTGGATGCGGTGCACGCCATCAAGGATTTCAGCGCCATCCCTTTCGTCGCGCAGCTGAAAGAGCTGGCGGCAGACATCGAACGCCGGACCGGGTGCCGTAAAGAGCTGATTGCTGAGCTGGACCTTAATGATCCCCGTTATATCAACCCGCCTGCCAAAGGCGGCTATGGTCTGGACGCGCAATGGATCGACGAATTTCATCATGCGCTCCGAACCCTCCTGACCGGCGATAAGACAGGGTACTACGAAGACTTCGGCAGCATTGGCCATCTCGAAAGGGCCTTTCGGAATACCTATGTCTATGACGGGGTTTATTCTCAGCATCGCCGATGTACGTTTGGCGGTCACGTGGACAGCAATCCCTACGATCAATTCGTCGTCTTCGCCCAAAACCATGACCAGGTCGGTAATCGTGCCCGGGGAGACCGGCTGACGGCCAACCTCTCATTCGAGCAGCTGAAGCTGGCCGCCGCCACCGTCTTGCTGTCACCCTATGTCCCGCTGTTGTTCATGGGCGAGGAATATGGCGAACGTCACCCCTTCCCTTTTTTCGTCAGTTTCGACGATCCGGCTCTCATCAAGGCCGTGCGGGAAGGCAGGGCGGCGGAATTCAAAGGGTTCACAGGAGACGGTATGACCATCCCTGATCCCGAATCGGACAAAACTTTTGAAAGTGCCGTCCTCTCCCGGACATATGACGATGAATCCGGCTCTGCTTTATGGCAGTTCTACCGCAGCCTCATCGCGATGCGGAAAACGCGGCCGGCCCTGCAAGGCAGGACGAGGGATTCGATGATCGTCTACCCCGCCGTGGATAACACGCTCCTGCTGGAGAGGAAGATCCTCAATGACCAGGTCTTCATCTGGCTGCACTTCGGCGCCGACCCGATTCGCCGGGAAAATCCCACCGGCCAGGTCCTGGGTAAAATTTTCGATTCCGCCGACAGGCAATGGCTGGGTCCGGGGCATGCGGATGCGGTGGATGAGGCGGGTGCGGCGGACATCCTGCCGGGCCAACCCATCGATCTGGCACCCTGGTCGGCTCTCGTCTTTGAAAAAAAACAGTAAATGCTTCATGATGAAACTCCCAGCCTCTACCTATCGTATTCAGCTGCACGATCATTTTACTTTTAAGGATCTCGCCGCTATCCTCGACTACCTGCATGACCTCGGCATCACTACCGTCTATGCCTCACCGGTAACGACGGCATTCAAAGGCAGCCAGCATGGCTATGACGTGGCTGATCCGCTGAGGCTGAACCCGGAGATCGGCACGGAAGAGGACTGGACCGCCCTGGCAGTCCGGATGGCAGCATATGGAATGACCTGGCTGCAGGACATCGTCCCCAATCACATGGTCTATGCCCTCGAAAACCCCTGGCTGTATGACGTTCTCGAAAGAGGGAAAGCCTCGGAGTACTATTCCTTCTTCGATATCGACCCGCACCCGATGGAATTATTGGGCGATAAGCTGATGGCGCCGTTCCTTGGGGAAACATTGACGGAATGCCTGCGGAAAGGTGAACTGACGCTTCAATATACTGACCGCGGATTCATGATCCGCTACTTCGATAACGAGTATCCGGTGGCAGCCCGTCTTTATGACTGGATCTGCACTGTTGCGGAAGGCTGCCCCGCCGTTCTTGCCGATGCGCTGGCGGAGATGAGACCGGCCGCTACGGCTACCGCGCCGGAATGGAAAGCGGCGAAAGCAAAATGGATGCAGCAGGTAGCGGCTGATCCGGACCTGTCTTCTTTTATCGACCGGCGGGTCCGCTTTATCAACGACGGCCTGCCGCTGATCGAATCGCTGCTGGAAGGTCAGCACTATGTGCTGACGCATTATAGCCTCGCCGCCACGGTGATCAATTACCGTCGTTTTTTTACGGTCAACAGCCTGATCTGCCTGCGCATGGAGAACGAAGCCGTCTTCGAAGCTTATCACCGGCAACTCTATCGCTGGCATACCATGGGGCTGATACAAGGTCTGCGTATAGACCATATCGATGGACTGGCGGCGCCAAAACAATACATCGACCGGCTGAGGCGGCTTTTCGGTCCCGACTGTTATCTGATTGCGGAAAAGATCCTCGGCCCCCGCGAATCGATGCCCGATGACTGGGACCTGGAAGGAATGACCGGCTATGAATTCCTCCGGCTGGCCGCACAGGTGCTGACCGATGTGCCGGGTAGCCGTCAATTACTGGACTTCTATACCCATGAGATCATCCGGCTGCCGGTTTATGAAGACCTGGTGATGGAAAAAAAGTCCGCCTACCTCCACCTGTACATGGGTGGTGAGCTCAATAACCTGATGACGTTGCTAACCGGATCATCCCTGCCGGGCGCTGCTCCTCAGCGGACTGACCGCCTCAAAGAAGCGCTGGCCATTCTGATGGCTTCGTTTCCGGTGTACCGCATTTATCCGGACGAAAGGCCCTTGCCTCCTGCCGCCCGCCAGGTGGTTGCGCAGGCCTTTGCTTCGGCTAAGAAAAGACAGCCGGATCATTTGCCGGAACTCCTCTTCCTGGAGGGACTTTTCGAAGAGGTTCCTGCCTCCCCCTTCATCAAAAGGCTCATGCAATTCACCGGTCCGCTCGCCGCCAAAGGCATCGAAGACACGACCTTCTATGTCTACAACCCCTATATTGCGCATAATGAAGTGGGTGATAGCCCGGCCATGGCAGGCATGCCGCCGGACGAATTCCACCAGCAGATGCAGGCACGACAGGCTACCCTTCCCTATGCACTGAATGCCACCACCACCCACGATACCAAACGAGGCGAAGACAGCCGTATCCGGTTAAATGAGCTGAGCGCCAGACCACTGGAATGGATAAACGCCGTCACCGGCTGGCGGCAGCTCAACCAGCCCCTGATCACCGATGTCAACGGCAGACCGGCTCCTTCCGCCAATGATGAATACCTGATCTACCAGGCACTGCTGGGCGGCTTTCCGGCCGATCTCATCGTGACGAACGATTTTCGCGATCGGTTTTCCGCCTGGCTTACCAAGGCATTGAGAGAAGCAAAAACGGAAACCAACCACGATACGCCTAATGAGGAGTATGAAGGGCAATGCCGGTCATTTGCAGCAGCACTGCTGACTCCCGGTTCTGCTTTCCTGAAAAATTTTGTTCCTTTTGCCTCGGCCATTATCCATGCATCCTATGCGTACAGCCTGTCGCAGTTGCTGATCAAACTAACGGCGCCCGGTATTCCCGATATTTACCAGGGCGCTGAAATATGGGAGACCAGCTTCGTGGATCCCGACAACCGCAGGCCGGTGGACTTTGCTTTACGCGCCGGTCTGCTGCGGCAAATAAAAGCGGAGGAGGCCAAAGGAACCGCCGTCGTCCTCGGTTTTGTCCTCGATCATCCTGAAAAAGGGACGATGAAAATGTTTACGCTGTACCGGACGCTGGCCTGGCGAAACGCATATCCTGCTGTCTTTACCGAAGGAGAGTATATCCCTGTCACCGCTACAGGACCTCTGCTGGCTTATATCCGGCGTCAGGGGCAGGATTGGGCCCTTGTACTGACGCCACTGATCACCAGCGATGATGATCCCGCGACGATTTTTTCTTTGACTCTTCCTCCGGGCGCGCCCGATACCTGGATAGATGCCTTTACCGGCGATACCCACCACAGCGATGGGCCGGTTCTCGAATGGCGCGGCTGGGATCGCTTTCCGGTGGCGTTACTGACGGGTCATGCCTGAATAGCCTATCTTTACCCGGTAACAAAATCAATGTGCATGCCTCTATTGGTCCTTGTCCGCCACGGGCAATCCACCTGGAACCTGGAGAACCGTTTTACTGGCGCAACAGATATTCCTTTGACTGAAAAAGGCCGTGAAGAAGCCACCGCGGCGGGAAAGAAATTAAAGCCCATCCCGTTTTCCCACGGCTTTACCTCTCTGCTGCAACGGGCCATCGATACCATGAGCCTGATCCTGCTGGAGACAGGCCATTCCGACCTGCCGGTCACGTGCGACAAGGCGCTGAACGAGCGTAACTACGGACAGCTGCAAGGGCTCAACAAAGCGGAAGTGACCCGGCAATACGGAGACGAACAGGTAGCTGAATGGAGGCGTAGTTTTTCGATCCGGCCTCCGGGCGGGGAAAGCCTTGCAGATACCGCGGCACGAGTCATCCCCTATTATCATTGGGCCATCGAACCCTTGCTGCTTGCAGAAAAAAATATCCTGGTAGTCGCCCACGGGAACAGCCTGCGGGCACTGATGATGCGACTGGAGGGTATCAGCCCGGACGATATCGCGCACGTAGATCTCCCGACCGGCACGCCGCGTCTTTACAGCCTCGACCGGCGTCTGCACCTGGAAAAAGTAGACTATTTGTAATCAGCGCGCGGTCAGCACCACGAACTCTTCTTCCAGCACCGGCGAATGCGTATAGAGGTCCCGGATAAAGGACGGACCGAGAGCGGCATACCAGGGCATAAAGTTCTCCACTCTTTCCTGCAGACCGTCGAGCGGGAAGAGGGCGGCTTTCAATGAATGGACCTGTCGTTGGAGGTCGGTGAACTTCCGTTTCTCCGCCTTCAGCAGCTTTTTTTCCAGCAGCATCNNCCCTTCAGCAGCTTTTTTTCCAACACCCGGATAGGGTCCAGCGCCCGGGCCTGCAACGCCTCTACATGCTGCTCCAGCGTAGGGTCCACCGGCCGCGTCAGCGCCTTCAATGCTTCGTAATACCGGTTGGCTTCGGTGATCTCACGTTCCAGGCTAAGCGAATGCTGCGACCCCCGCCTGACCAGCTCGTTCACCAACTCTTCCGCCGGCCGGAACAGGTCGGCCACCTTCAACTCCGCCTTTTCTATTTTCTCCTCCCATTGCTGCGGGATGAGCAAAAAGGAATTCCGCAGGAGCAGCACCGGAAAAGGTACCCGGTAATGTTCGAACAACCCCTTCAGCTCCAGCCAGTATGCCGTCTCGCCGCCACCGCCGATAAAGGCAATATTGGGCAGGATAGTCTCCTGGAACAGGCCGCGAAGGATCACATTGGGACTGAAGCGCTCGGGGTAGCGATACAGCTCTTCCCGGATCTCCTGCTCCGTGAATTGCAGCGATGATGAATGCACATAAAATACGTCCCCGTTCCGCTCGATCCTCCCCCGCAGGTCGTCCTTCAGATAAAAAAGATTGATAGAGCGTGGGTTGGCCTGCGCCTTGTAGTCGTCGGGCAGCCGTTCGATCGTCTCGCTGACGATCCTCGCCGGCTCCTCCCGGAAAAGGTCGTCCTCGAATACGGGGATCATGAGTTTTTTCAGGGAAGCCCGGTCGGGTATCAATACCAGCAGTCCATATTCGGCAAAGAGGTTGTGGATCAGCCGGAAGGTAGCCGTCTGAATATCGGGGCTCCCGAGGTAAGCGTCCTTCAGCAACCGGATCAATTCGGGACCGAAAGGCTCTATCGATAGCTCGCCCTCGATCCTGCAGAGCAGCTTATCCAGCCCTTTGGTGGTCATCCTGCCTACGGCCCCGGTCTGTTTGGTGTCCCATACCAGTTTCTCCCCACCCAGGTAGATATTACCCAGCTCTTCGAGGTCGGCATCTTCGCTGCCCATATAGAATACCGGGACGAAGTGTTTGTCGGGGTAGTCCCCGTTCAGTGCATCCGCCAGCCGGATGGTGTGCAGGATCTTATAAATGAAATAAAGATGACCCGTAAAGATGGCCGGCTGATGTGCCGTGCATACCGTAAATGTGTTTTCTTC
>PMUF01000102.1:0-3847 GCA_003167015.1 Chitinophagaceae bacterium
ATCCCGGTGTATCCCCCCCACTCCCGTTGCAGCCCCCTGGAAAGGCTCGATAGCAGAAGGATGATTATGCGATTCGATCTTAAAGACGACCCCATGACCGCCGCCGATATCCATCAGCCCGGCATTTTCCTCGCCTGCCTTTACCAGCATCTTTTTGCCGTCCCTCGGCAGGGTCTTCAACCACTTGATCGAGTTTTTATAGCTGCAGTGCTCGCTCCACATGGCGCTGAAGGCACATAGTTCTGTAAAATTGGGAGTCCGACCGAGCTTTTGTTGAATGAGTCCGAATTCTTCCGCGGTGAGCCGAAGTTGCTCCGCTGTTTTTACGGTTATATCCATATATAGTCTAAGCCGGGTTTGGCAGGCCAAAAATAACCCGGCTTAGACTAACGTCTGATGTCGGGCCTTCGGCCAAAAAGCCTCCGGCTTTTTCCGCTGCAAAAGTACGAACCCCCGCCCAATCTTACTCTAAATTTCAATAAATCAGCATGAATCAGTAGGTTTGCTGGCTATGGCCGCAAAACAAAGGATTGCTTTTGTAGCGAACACCAGTTGGAGCATCTACAAATTCAGGCTATACCTTATTGAGAACCTCATCGAAAAAGGATTCTCTGTAAGTGTATTGGCGCCGCGCGACGCATATACCGAGCAATTCGAAAACCTCCCCGGCCTCACCTATCTCGAACTGAGACACTTCAAAGGCAAAAGTATCTCCCCGCGGCAGGATATCCTGCTATACAAAGAGTTGCTGCACCATTACCGGACCGTGCAGCCGGCGCTTATCTTTCATTATACCATCAAGGCCAATATTTTCGGTACCTGGGCCGCCGCCAGAGCCCGCATCCCTGCCCTTAGCGTCGTGACAGGACTGGGCTATACATTCGCCGGTAAAGGCTGGCTGCGATCAGCCGTCAAAACGTTGTACAAAACAGCTTTTAGAAAGGCAGCGGAAGTATGGTTTCTGAACGAAGACGATCGCCATTTATTCACGACCGAACACCTGGTCGATGCCCCCCGGACCTTTGTATTGCCTGGTGAAGGTGTGGACACCAATGCTTTTTTCGCCTCGCCCTTCGAACCAGGGAAAAGGGCGGTCACCTTCCTGCTGATCGGCCGGATCATCCGGCACAAAGGGATTAATGAGTTCGCCCGGGCTGCCGGTTTGCTAAAACAGCAGGGCCTGTCCGTTCAATGTCAGTTGTTGGGTGGATTCGACGACAATAATCCGGTAGCGATCTCCCGGCAGGAAGTAGCAGCATGGGAGCGGCAAGGTATCCTCACCTACCTGGGACATACCGACCAGGTAGCCCCCTTTATCGAAAAGGCCGATTGCATCGTCCTGCCCTCTTATCGCGAGGGGATGCCTCTCAGTCTGCTGGAAGGGGGGAGCATGTGCAAGGCGCTCATCGCCACCGATACCCCCGGATGCCGCACCCTTATCGAAGAAGGCGTCAACGGCTACCTCTGCCGCGAAAAAGACGGCGAAGACCTGGCAAAGAAAATGGCGGCTTATTATCATTTGCCGGCGGCCGCCAAACGTGAGATGGGTATCGCGGGCAGGGAAAGGGTATTGAAAGATTTTACCCGTGAAAGGATCACCGCCATCTACCTGGAAAAGATCAACGCCCTCATACCATCAACCCACTAACTGAATGAGGCATGCATATACTGCTATTTATTTTTTATAGCCTGCTCTGCGGTTACGGCATCGTGAAGATCCCGTTTGTCCGGAAGAGTGGGATCACGCCCGTCCTGCTGCTCGGGCTATTCGCGCTCCACGTGCTGACCGGCTGTCTGCATAATGTGATCGCCTGGCGCTACTACCCGGAGCATGGTGATATCTGGCAGTCATTTCAACTCAGTATAAGCGACCGGCATTTGCTGACCTCGCAATTCCATCAGCTGCTCGCCGACAATTCCCGCTGGACCTATTTTTCGCATAACGGCATCAAATTCGTCCTGATTATTTTAAATTTTTTTTCCTTTGACAACCTGTACATCGACACCCTGCTGTTCGCCTTTCCGGTCTTTTTAGGCAACATCGCCCTCTACCGGATGTTCCGCCGCCGGTTCCCCGCCGATCCCCTGACCGCAGTCACCGTCTTTTTACTCCCCTCCACTTTATTCTGGACCTCCTGCATTCACCGCGAAGGGGTGCTGTATATGTCCCTCGGATTCCTTTTCTACTGGCTCGACCGCATTTTCACCCCCGCCCCGGCCGCGCCACCGCCCACCCCGGCCCCCCGTAACCCCCGCCGCATCCTTTTCGCCACCCTTTTTTTCCTCCTGATCATTTACTTCCGGCCAGTCGTCGCCGCCCTCCTGGTCCCCGCTCTCCTGGCCTGGTGGTGGACGGAAAGACCCCTTCCCCGCCGGAAGGCCCTGCTGCTGGCCGGCGCCTGCACCGGCATTCTGGTGATCCTGTTATCGGTCCCCCATCTGTCCGCCTGGCCCGTCAACCTGCTCAGCCACCAACAAAGCGAATTCCGGGACCTTGAAGGACACTCCAGGCTATACCTGCCGGAACTCGACGGCTCCTGGAACAGCGTGTGGCATGTCCTCCCTGCGGCAGCCCTCAACGGACTGTTCGAACCCCTGCCCGGATCAGGCGGTCAAAAGATATACCTGGCCTTTTCCATCGAACTCATCCTGATCTGGATCGTCGTCCTCGCCGCCATAACCCTGCACTCCACCCACCCCTTGAAACCCCGCCTCTCTGCTCCCCCGGCCATTCCTGTCCTTGCCTTCTCCCGCTGCTGCCTTCTTTTCTCGCTGTCGGGCATGCTCCTGGTCGGAGCCATCGTACCCTTTGCCGGAGCCATCGTCCGCTACCGCAGCCTTTACCTCCCCTTCCTGCTGGCCCCCTGCCTCCATTCCCTCGTCCACTGGCCCCCCTTCCTGCGGCTCAACCAGCGGCTGGCTGCCTGGCTGCCCCATCCCGGTCCTATATCATAGAAGAGGATAGATTAAAATTTTTAATAACCTTAAAAACCTTGCCCAAATCATCCATAAATTGCCGGCGCCCGCAGCTTTTGCAGACATTTTATTGTTATTTCCCCATTTTTGATCGCCGGTACCCAAAAAATTGTTTAATATCTGGCAATCCTTTAGTTTCGCTTTAAATTTTTACAGCAATGTCATCATTACGATTTAAAGCTATTGACAATCTAACCACCACAACCGAGACCATGATACCTGGTGCCGCCAAAATAACCGCCATCTTTGGCGAGAACGTTTTCACCCTGAAAACTGCCCGCGAATTCCTTAGCGATGAAGCGTACAAGAGCTTGCAGGCATCGATCCGCAACGGTAAAAAGATCGACCGTGCCGTCGCCAACCAGATTGCATCCGGCCTGCGCCAATGGGCCGAAAGCAAAGGTGTTACCCACTTTACACACTGGTTCCAGCCGCTGACAGGCACCACCGCCGAAAAGCATGATTCCTTCTTTACTATAAAGAGTGACGGCACTGCCATCGAAGAATTCGACGGCGCTGCGCTGATACAGCAGGAGCCCGATGCATCCTCCTTCCCCAGCGGCGGGCTGAGAGCCACTTTTGAGGCCCGCGGCTACACCGCCTGGGACCCTTCTTCCCCTGCTTTTGTCATGGAGATCGGAGCCGGCAAAACGCTCTGTATCCCTACCATCTTCGTTTCCTATACCGGTGAATCTCTTGACTATAAAGCGCCTCTGCTGAAGGCCCTGGCAGCTCTCGACAAGGCTGCTGTAGAGGTTTGCCACTATTTCGATAAGAACGTGACCAAAGTGACCGCAACCCTGGGCTGGGAACAGGAATATTTCGTCGTCGACGAAGGTCTGTTCAATGCCCGCCCCGACCTGGTCATGAG
>PMUF01000102.1:3864-6741 GCA_003167015.1 Chitinophagaceae bacterium
GCCCCCGCCCAGTTCGAGTGCGCCCCCATCTTCGAAGAGGTCAGCGTAGCCGTCGATCATAATATTCTTTTGATGGATGTCATGGACCGTGTTGCCCGCCGTCACAAACTGCGCGTCCTGCTCCATGAAAAGCCCTTCGCCGGCATCAACGGCAGCGGCAAGCATAATAACTGGAGCATGGCTACCGACACCGGTGTCAACCTCCTGGCCCCCGGCAAAACGCCGAAGACCAACCTCATGTTCCTGACCTTCTTCGTCAACACGATCAAGGCAGTACATGATTACTCTGATGTGCTGCGCGCCTCCATCGCCTCCGCCGGCAATGATTTCCGGTTAGGCGCCAACGAAGCTCCTCCCGCCATTATTTCTGTTTTCATCGGCGAATACCTCAGCAAGGTGCTGGCCGATGTCAAGGAAAGGGTCGGCGATAAGTTCGACGAGCAGGACGAGGCCATCCTCAAGCTGGATCTGCACCGTAGCATTCCCGAATTGTTGTTGGACAATACCGATCGCAACCGGACCTCACCCTTCGCCTTTACCGGTAACAAATTCGAGTTCCGCGCCGTCGGTTCCAGCGCCAACTGTGCCAATGCAATGATCGCCCTCAATACCATCGTAGCAGAGACGCTCAAGAAATTCAAGAAAGATGTGGATGCCCTGATCGAGAAAGGCGACAAAAAGGAAATCGCCATCATGCATGTGATCCGTGAGTATGTCGTCAGCAGCGAGAAAGTACTGTTCGAAGGCGACGGCTACAGCGATGAATGGCACCATGAAGCAGAAAGACGCGGCCTCCCCAATGTCCGCACCACCCCGTTGGCGCTGGACGCAATGGTGACCGAAAAGGCCAAGCATCTGTTCGAGGTCAACGGCGTCTATACCCATATCGAACTGGAAGCCCGTCATGAGATTGAAATCGAAAAATATGTGAAGCGTGTGCAGATCGAAGCCCGCATCATGGGCGAGTTAGCCACCAGCCACATCCTGCCCCCGGCCATCAAGTACCAGAACATTCTGATCCAGAATATCAAGGGACTGAAAGACCTCGGCCTCCCCGCAAGCGCCTATTCCAACCAGCAGCAGATCGTCGAAAAGATTTCCGAGCACATCGGCAAGGTCAGCGAACTGGTCGGCAAGATGATCGAAGCCCGCAAGATCGCCAACAATGTCACCGACACCCGCACCAAGGCCATCGAGTACAACAGCCAGGTAAAAGAACCTTTCTTCGACGATATCCGCTATCATGTCGACAAGCTCGAACTGCTCATCGATGACAAGGAATGGGTCCTGTCCAAGTATCGCGAACTACTGTTCTTGCGCTAACGCATAGAGAAACCCGCCGCCAGGCGGGTTTCTTATTTCATCCGCTCTTTCACCCATTTTTCCGCAATCCCCAATTGCTGCTTCATCGTCAGGTGCGAATTATCCAGTACGATCGCATCGGCTGCCTGCCGCAGCGGGCTGATGGCCCGGTGCGAGTCGATATAATCACGATGCGTCAGGTTCTGTTTCACCTCCGCCAGGGTAATATTGGGATTCTTCTCATAGAGTTCCTTGAATCGTCGCTGGACCCGTACCGCCTCGTCCGCCGTCATGAAGATCTTCAGCTCCGCATGGGGAAAAACGACGGTGCCGATATCCCGCCCGTCCATCACAATCCCCTTCGCCTTCCCCATCTCCTGCTGCCGGGACACGGCAAAGTCCCTGACCTCTTTCACTGCCGCCACCTCGCTCACCTTTTCGGCGATCACCAGGTCACGGATCACATATTCGACGTTCTCCCCGTTCAGCCACATCTCCGTCTGCCCGTTTTTGTGATTGGCCACAAATTCCAGCTTAATGTGCTTCAATGCCTCATTCACCGCCGTTGAAATAGTCCAGTCCACATGATGCCGGAGAAAATACAGCGTGATAGCGCGGTACATAGCCCCGCTATCGATATAGACATAGTTAAGTTCTTTAGCCAGTTGTTTGGCCAGCGTACTCTTGCCACACGAGCTCCAGCCGTCAATAGTAATGATGATCTTTTTGGGTTGTTCCATACCGTCACAAAAATGCATAAAAAAAAGGCCGCCTCAAAGAGACGACCCATTTTTTGTATAATGAACATTTGAACTCGCTATTCACAAACCACCCTATGCCTCACTCTTCTCCTTCGCCTTTTCCTTCAGAGAAAACTTGATCTTCGAAAGCTCCTTATCCAGGTCGGCAACCAGAATATCTCCGTTTTTGATATTCATGTTGAGGATCTCCTCGGCCAGGGGGTCTTCCAGGTATTTCTGGATAGCCCTGTGCAGGGGACGGGCGCCGAATTGGACGTCATATCCCTTGTCAGCGATGAAGTTTTTGGCGTCGTCTGTCAATTCCAGGGTGAATCCCAGGTTGTTCAGCCTTTTTAGTACACCCTTCATCAGAATATCGATGATCTGGAAGATATGCTCCTTATTCAGCGAATTGAAGATGACCACGTCGTCGATCCTGTTCAGGAATTCGGGGCTGAAGGTACGTTTGAGCGCCTTTTCGATCACAGCCTTATTATTCTCGTCCGCATTCTGGGTACGGGCCGCGGTAGCGAATCCGACGCCATCGCCGAAATCCTTCAGCTGCCGGACGCCGATATTGGAGGTCATGATGATCAGCGTATTCTTGAAGTCTACCTTCCGGCCGAGACCGTCCGTCAATTGACCGTCATCCAGCACCTGCAGCAGGATGTTATAGATATCCGGATGCGCTTTTTCGATCTCGTCCAGCAGGATCACCGAGTAAGGCTTGCGGCGGACTCGTTCCGTCAGTTGGCCTCCCTCTTCGTATCCGACATATCCCGGAGGTGCTCCGATCAGCCGGCTCACGGTGAATTTCTCCATGTATTCGCTCATG
>PMUF01000462.1 GCA_003167015.1 Chitinophagaceae bacterium
TCATTCGGATGATAGATGCCGACAATGGCAATATTGTGAGTCCGGTCCTGGGGCGCATCATACCAGTGGTTGTCGTTGATGCCGTTCACTTGCAGCTCCGAGCGGGACAATGTATAGCTGATCCAGCCAGTCAGCTTACCCTTGTTCTTTTTTAGCTGGCCTTCCACTCCGTATGCCCGTCCTTTCCCGTATAGTAATTCCGTCTCGACGATGTCAGTCAACTCTATATTGGCGCCCGTCCGGTAATCTATCTGGTGTTGCAGGGTTTTGTAGTAGGTTTCTACGCTCCAGGAGTAGACACCGTCATCTGCTGCCCGGTAATAGCCAACCGATAACTGATCCGAAATTTCAGGCTTGATGTTGTTATTCGTAAGGTCCCATCTGTCAGCAGGCAGGCTGATGGGAGAATTCGCCAGGAGATGTACATTCTGTACATTGCGGGTGTATGATGCCTTCACCGATGACCGGCCGTCGATTTGGTAGCCTACGCCCAGCCGAGGTTCGGGATTCAGATAGTTCACGACCGACTGTCCATTCCGGTAATGCATCGTATCGGTGACATTGCCTGCAGCATCCACCTGGTAAAAATTGCCCGGCCCATATACCCGGAAGTCGGTCAGCCGAATACCATAGGAGACCGTAAATCGATCGGTCACCTTCCAGTCATCGCCCGCGAAAATGGCGTTTTCCCAGCCGTAACGGGCTTCATAGCTGGTATCGTTGAGTCCGGAACCTGGTCCTGCCATCAGCTTTGCGGGCTGGATAACATGATACACGGAATTGACACCCCATTTGATCGTATGAGGTCCCGCATACCATTCCCATTCCTGTTTGAAAGCAAAATCGTTCAATGTCGACTTCACCTGATAGTCGCTATTATTATTCACATAACCGGTTATCCAGGAATCATAGTTGCTAATGGCGACCGACGTATTGGTGAATAACCGTGCACCGAAAACATGATTCCACCGCAACGACCCAACCCCATTACCATATTTCAATCCGAATACATGGTAAGCCAAAAGATTGTCCCGCCCGAAATATCCCGAGACATACAGATGATCGTTGCTACCTAACAAAAAGTTGAACTTACCATTCAGGTCATAGAACCCGATCTTGTCTTTGTTGATCGATGTATCTCCTGACAAAGCCAGCACTTCATTGATGCGGGTTGTCCGGGCAGCAACCAGGAAGGATGACCCGCCTTTTTCGATCGGCCCTTCTACCTCTCCATACGTGGTGATCGCGCCGACACCTACGTCTCCGTGATACTCCTGGTTATTGCCCTCATTCATCCTTACATCTACAATCGAAGACAACCTTCCCCCATACGATGGCGGCATGGCGGCCTTATACATCGTCACATCTCTGACAGCATCTGAATTGAATGTGGAGAAGAACCCCAGCATATGCGAAGGGTTATAGACCGTCGCCCCGTCCAGCAGGATGAGGTTCTGGTCCGGAGCGCCACCCCTGACATAAAAACCGGTACTTCCATCCCCTGCCGAGGCCACACCGGGTAGCAGTTGAATCGTCTTCAACACATCCGTCTCACCCAGGAATACCGGCACCTCACGGATGGTCGTCATCGACAGCCGATCCGTACCCATCTGTGTACCTGACAGCTTGTGATCATTATTTCCGGCGCTGACGACAGCCTCTTTCAACTCGCTTACCCCTTCCTCCATCGATATGGCAAGGGCCGTATTTTTCCTGAGCTCCACGGTAACCGCCTGTGTCTCCATACAGACTGTAGAAATGATGAGTGTATAGGACCCCTCAGGCAGTGTCAGTGAAAAAAATCCATATTCGTTGCTGACAGCGCCAATATTTTGCCCCGAGACGAGCACGGTGGCGCGAACAATATTTTCGCCGCTCTTTTTGGCGTGAATAGTGCCGCTGATCGTATACTTTGTCTGTGCAAATACCGGCAGCGAAAGCCCGGCGATCAATAAGGTCATGATAAGTGTCCGCATCATAGTATATACTTTACCCGATCAGGACAACTGACCTTGCTTATACCCCTATGTCTGCTAGAAAAAGGTAATCCCCGCGCAAGCGCCGACCCAGGCATTAGTCTGTTGTCCCCACGCGGAGGACCAAATCCCGGAATTCGATACTTTCAGCCGATGCTCATCAGCAGGCTTGTTCGATGAGGTGATATATAAAGAAAAAGAAGGCCCTGCAAAAAATTGGAGTTTTTTACCCGCCCGGAATGTTACAACAGGGTTGATCTTTGCGATCGTCCCTAAAGCTGCCAGCTTCTTTTTATTTAGTACTCCCTCTGTCACTTCTCCGTACAACTGTTCCTCCGTCAATTCTCCATACAGCCCCCAGCTGCGGCTGAAATTAATACTCTTCCCTATCCCGTATCCATAACCGAATACCTTTTGGGGAGACCAGGGATTGTAGCTCACCAGCAGGCCACTATTGAGCCTGGGATTTCCTATCTTATATTCCGCTGTCCATCCCGTGACTTCTGTCGCCGATATGGATAGCTGGTGGATCCCACCATGTTTGACAATACTGACCAGGCCAATGCTATAACCCAGTGAAGTATCAGCGACATTGATCAGCCCGATCTGGACTCCTTCCAACCGGCGTGCACGGTTGAAAAGGCTGATTTGCACCCCACGCATAGTATCCTTGCAGATGTTGCCATAGCATGCCACCTGCGCACCATTCACGTTGCCCCTGGCCACATTGGCAATGCCTGCCAGCTGCAGACCGTTCACTGAATCCGTTACATAATTGATTACGCCTGCCAGCTGAACGCCGTGGACCTTACCCCCCGCCATATTCACTACCCCGGCTACCTGCACGCTGCTGACATCCTTTTTGTCGATATTGAAAACACCGCCCAATTCTATTCCTTTTACCCCGGCGCTATATCCACCAATGATATTGAGTGAATAGGTATTCGTCACCTGCCCGCTCAACCGGCCATGCGTCCCCACCCAGGGCACAAGTGATACCTGCGAGGAGCTGCTGGTAAAAAAATGAGCAAGGTTAAGACTTTGCACCCGTTGCCGGTAAGATAGAAACCGCCGCCCCCACCAGCTGCGCTCGACCCCGGAGGAGGTAACAAATACCGGCGATAATGAGGTGCCGCTGACATGTACGATGGAAATACTCAATACCTGATCGTATCCGGCATGAATGACCATATCCGTATCTGTATACCATGCCTTGCTGACGCTTAGCACCGGTAGTGCGGATCTCACCCGCAACCGAAGCCGGAAGTATCCTTGCTGATCTGTCAGTGTTGACTGCAGCTGCTCCTTCACATAGACGCTGGCATCGCCGATGCCCTGCCCTGTACTGTCATCGATGATATAACCGGTCAGCAGGTAGGTTCGCTCAGTCATGGCCTGTGAAGGAGCGGACCGGAGAATGATCAGGTATTTCCCCTGTTCAGCATAGACATATCCCGGTCCCAACAGTTGATCCAATGCCGCACAGACAGTCACCTGGCGGAATACGAGCGTCACGAGGCTGTCACCCGGCACGATACTGCTGTTATAGGAGAATTCAAAATGCCCGCGGCGGGCTATCGAATCCAGCACTTGTGATAATGGCATCCGGTTCACCTCCATCGAAATGACCTTTTCCTGTATATGCTGACAATAGCCAGTCAGGGGCAGTGTCGCCATCCAGATCAGCCATAGAAATGGTATTTTCCTGCTGCAGGTCAAGCTTTATTGTTTCATGGTGATTTCCTGCCCATTCCTTTCGAGGGTCAGGCCGAATGTTTGCGTGACAATGTTCAGGATGCTGTCCAGGTCTTCATTACTGAATGTAGTGGTCAGCGGGAGTTCGCGGATGCTTTCACCCTCGATGACAATATGGACGTGATAGGCTTCACTCAAAACTTCAGCCAGTTTCCATAAGGGAGTCTTCCGGCAAACAAATTCTTTTGTCCGATAGTATTGGTATAGTTCGTCGACCGATGGTGTCTTTAGCGGCTTCGTCAGGCTATCCGGGACATCAACCCTTTCGCCTGCACCTGCTTTCACGTGATACGACCCGCTGACCACCTCCACTTCTCCGGTCTCTACAATGACCTCCGTTGCTCCATTTCTGGACTTCACATTAAAAGAGGTCCCCAGGTCACGGATCGTCACCCCGTTCATCCTGACGATAAAGGGTTGCTGCGTATGATGAACAACCTGGAAAAAGCCTTCTCCTTTCAGGGTCACCAGCCGGGCATCGTTCCGGAATCTTTGCGGAAATACAAGTGAAGAATAAGCATTCAACGTGACCTGCGTACCATCCGGCAGTGTATCTGTTCGGGTCAGGGCCTGTGTCTTTACCGCCAACAGGCTGTTGTCGTTTCCACCTTTCATTGACCTGCTGCTCACCAGCCACAAGGTGCCTATTCCTGCCAGCAGGATTAGCGCTGCTGCAACAAGTGCCCACTTCTCACGCGGTCCGGGGATACGTAGTCTGCCGCCCGGCTCCTGCTCCTGTGCCGAAAATTTTTCCGCCCGAGCCTCCTGAAATCGTTCGCTCTGCCGAAACCTCTCCCATGCGGCGTTTTCATCCATCGCACCGGCCGGCGCCAACCGGCGACTTTCCTCCCATACCCGCCGGAAATCCTCGAAATACCGCAGATGCTCCTGGTCCGCGGCGGTCCATGCAGCCACCTGCGCATGCTCTTCCGCCGTCGCCTCACCCAGCAGGCATTTTACCAGCAACCTGTCGATATCCGGATTGGGGTTCGTTTTCACACTAGCTATCATTTTATAGTATATAAAAGTATAAGGATTACCGATAAGAAAGTCAGCAGTTTCCCCCGCAAAACGCGGAGCGCCTTTCCCATCTGGTTTTCCACTGTCTTGACCGAAAGGCCCAGCCGATGTGCTATTTCCCGGTATTTCAATCCTTCAAATCGGCTCAGCTGGAAGATCGTCCGGCATTGTTCAGGTAATTCTTCCAATGCCTTTTGCAGCCGTATCTCCAATTCCCGGTAACTGCTGCCCTGCTCTATTGTGCTGGTTTGGTCGATGTGGCGGGCGGCGAATGAAAGGTATCTCGATTTGATCTTTTCATGTTTGCGATGATTCAGGCTTTCATAATATACCGATCGATACAGATAAGCCTCAAGGGAGCTTTCAATATATACCCGGTCGGATCGTTCGTATAGCCGAACGAATACGGTCTGAACTATTTCTTCCGCCAAATGGCTATCCCGGAGTATGGTACAGGCATAGGTATGCAAACCCCTGAAATGGGTCTTGAATAATTGCTCAAATACTTGATCTCCAGCTGCGTTGAGCTGTTTCAAAGGACCGGGTTTCCTTATTTCCATTCCTGTGCCTTGAAGGGGGGAGTTAAAAATACGAATTGCTTCCAAACTGTCCCTTTTAAAGAAGACAACCGACGCAAAATAAACCCCTATGCCTGCCCAAAAAAAATCCCTCCGGGGAACCGGAGGGAATAAAACAACTAAAAACAAACTAATGTATAAGGATGACGGTCACGGGTTATGATCCGCGACGGGCGTAGGGGTTCTATGATCAGTCCGGTCGTTTTCCATCCAGGAATGTATTGATGGTACTGATCTCCGTGTTATTATTTTCATCAGTTTTGACTTCGTAATTGCTATAGAAATTTTCTACGTTGGAGATCGTGTTGTACAATTCCAAATTACGGCGGATGTAGGCCGGCACAGTTTCAAACTCATTATTCGGATCGGCGGCATTGATGTTGAACGACAAGTTGCGCAACTTGTTGATTCGTTCTGCCGCCCTGCGTTTGGGATCATCCGCATCGTCCTGCTGCGCAGGCTCCTCTACGGGTGAGTTCGGCACCGAAAGCGAGTGAGTTTGGTGGGCCCCAGGCTCATCCGCCGTTGGGTCCGTATCCCTGAACACCAGTTGCATATCGGGTGAAGAATCTTCTTCCAACGACGGATCACCTGCAGCGGTGTTCCTGATCGGATCCTTC